>NZ_JBEOVN010000042.1:0-43783 GCF_040295565.1 Streptomyces sp. NPDC002785
GAGGATTGAGGCAGATGGGGTCTCCCCTGCTCGAGCGCAGCCGAGAGCTTGGGGAAGGAGCCATGGTGATTGACGACAACGCGGCAGATGTGCGTACCCAGCCCCGCGACGCCGCCCCCCATCTGCCGGTCGGTCTTAGACCGCCCCCGTGTGCCGGCCGGTCTCAGACGGCCGGGCCCAGAGGGCTGATCGTCGGTGGGTGTTCCGGGTCCGGGACCTGGTCGCTCCAGCCGCCCGGGACGCTGCGGCCCTGCTGTTCGCGGAACCTGACCGGGGCGGTGCCGACCCGGCGGGCGAAGAGGCGGGAGAAGTACGCCGGGTCGTCGTACCCGACGCGTCGGGCGACCGCGGCGACCGGCAGGTCGGTGGCGGCGAGGAGCTCCTTGGCGCGGCCGAGCCGGATACCGAGGAGGTAGTCCTTCGGGCTGCAGCCGGCGCCCCGCCGTACCGCCGTGCGCAGTTCGGCGGGTGTCATTCCGTGCCGGGCCGCGTGTTCGGCGACGGAGAGCGGCTGGAAGGCGTCGCGGGCGAGGGACTGCAGGACGGGGTCACCGTCCGGGCTGACATCGGCGCGGGCCCGGCGCAGGGCGACGAGGAGTTCATGGACGGCGGCGCCGGTCTCGACCTCCAGCAGCGGGTTGCCGCGCCGTGCCGCCCGTACCATCCGCCCCACCGCCGCGCGGGCGGCCGCCGTGTCGGCGAGCGGGACGAGCGGGCGGTCGGGCTCGATGTAGCCGAGCTCGGTGTACGTGGTGGTGGCGGGGCCTGTGAAGTCGACGAAGCTCTCGTCCCAGCCGGTGCCCGGATCGGCGCCGTAGTGGTGCGGGGTGCCGGGGGTCAGCCAGATCAGGCTGGGTGCGACGACGGGCACCCGGCGGCCGTCGGAGCCGATGAACCAGCCGCTGCCGGAGTTGATGACGACGGCCACGTGGTGGTCCAGGGTGCGCGGGCCGACCGTCGGCAGGGCGCCGTGCTGCAGCCCCACGCCCAGGCAGACGAGGCCCAGCCGGTGGTGGAGCGGGCTGGGAGTGAAGAAGCGCATCCAGGTGTGGTACATCGGCCTTTCTTCCTCCCCCATTCTTTCTTTGCGTTGGTCCGAACATTTCGCGTCCGAACAATTGTGTCCAAACAGCAGTGATCTTTGTCCATGGACCGGCCGCACGCCAGGGGGCGAAGGTTGGTTGCAACATTCCTCCCGGGGGTTCGCCCGCTCCGTGGTGCGTGCCGTCCGTGCGCCTCGGGGCCGCGCGGCCCCGGGGGACCGCACGCACAGGAGAGTACGAGCACGATGGCTGACTTCACCGTGGGGGACGACCACTTCCGGCTCGACGGGAAGCCCGTACGGCTGCTGTCGGGGGCTCTGCATTACTTCCGGGTCCACGAGGCGCAGTGGGACCACCGGCTGTCGATGCTGCGTGCCATGGGTCTCAACTGTGTCGAGACGTATGTGCCGTGGAATCTCCATGAGCCGCGGCCCGGCCGCTTCCGGGACGTGGCGGCGCTGGGCCGGTTCCTGGACGCGGCGCAGCGGGCCGGGCTGTGGGCGATCGTCCGCCCGGGACCGTATATCTGTGCCGAGTGGGAGAACGGCGGTCTGCCGGCCTGGGTGACGGGGCGGTTCGGGCGACGGGTGCGGACCCGTGACGAGGAGTACCTGGGTGCCGTGGAGCGATGGTTCACGGCGCTGCTGCCGCAGGTGGTGCAGCGGCAGATCGGACGCGGCGGCCCAGTCATCATGGTCCAGGCGGAGAACGAGTACGGGAGCTACGGCACCGATCGGGTCTATCTGCAGCGGGTGGCCGGGATGCTGCGGGAGCGCGGGGTGACCGTGCCGCTGTTCACCTCCGACGGTCCGGAGGACCACATGCTCACCGGCGGCTCGGTGCCGGGGCTGCTCGCCACGGCGAACTTCGGGTCGGGTGCGCGGGAGGCGTTCGAGGTGCTGCGCCGCCATCAGCCGAAGGGGCCGCTGATGTGCATGGAGTTCTGGTGCGGGTGGTTCGAGCACTGGGGTGCCGAGCCGGTCGTACGGGATCCGGCGCAGGCCGCCGATGCTCTGCGGGAGATCCTGGAGTGCGGGGCCTCGGTGAACATTTATATGGCACACGGGGGGACGAACTTCGCCGGGTGGGCGGGTGCCAACCGGTCGGGTCCGCTGCAGGACCAGGATTTTCTGCCGACGGTGACGTCGTACGACTACGACGCGCCGATCGATGAGTACGGCCGCCCCACGGAGAAGTTCTGGCAGTTCCGCAAGGTGCTCGCCGAGTACGCGGACGGGCCGCTTCCAAAGCTCCCGTCCGAGCCTGCCGGTCTGGCCGCGCCGGTACGGGCGGAGCTGACGGACTGGGCTTCGCTGACCGCCGTGCTGGAGGCACTGGGCGACGAGGAATCGGTGCCCTCAGGCGTTCCGCCGACCTTCGAGGAACTGGGTGTCGACCGGGGCGTGGTCCGCTATCGGGTCGGTGTTCCGGGTCCTCGTCGTCCGTACACCCTGGGTGTGGCGGGGCTCCGGGACCGGGCCGTGGTGTACGTGGACGGTGTCCGGGAGGGTGTGCTGAGCGACGAGAACGGCACTCTGGACGAGCCGGTGGCCGGGCCTGCGGAGGTCGAGCTGTGGGTGGAGTCGCTGGGCCGCGTCAACTACGGGCCGCGGCTCGGTGAGCCCAAGGGGATCACGGGCGGGGTGCTGCACGAGCGTCAGTTCCTGCACGGTGTACGGGCACGGGCGCTGCGGCTGGAAGCGTTCGAGGAGCCGGACGCGGTGGCCGAGGTGGCCTTCGGGAGCGCCGAGGGGGCCGGGCGCACCGGGCTGTTCCGGGGGACGTTCGAGGTCGCGGGGGTGGACGGCACCGGGCATGCGGGGATCGAACTGCTGGGCTGGACACGCGGGTTCGTGTGGGTGAACGGCTTCTGCCTGGGGCGCTACTGGTCGGCGGGTCCGCAGCGGACGCTGTACGTACCGGGGCCGGTGCTGCGGGAGGGCGTCAACGAGGTGTGGGTGCTGGAGCTGGAGGGTGCGGGCGCACCGTATGCGGAGCTGGGCCCGGGGGTGCCCGTCCGGACAGGCACCCCCGGGGATGTTCAGGTGTGAATCAGACACCGGCCGTTGCAGTGGCCGGAGTCGGGGCCTGGGTCAGAGCGTGGCCGCCGCGGAGGCGATGTTGGCGGCGAACGTCGAGACCTCGCTGTACACACCCGGGTAGCCGGGCCGGGCGCAGCCCTGGCCCCAGCTGACGATGCCCACCTGGATCCAGGCGCCGGCGTTGTCCTTGCGGAACATGGGGCCGCCGGAGTCGCCCTGGCAGGTGTCCACGCCACCCGTGTCGATCAGCCCGGCGCAGATCTCCTCGCCGGGGACGAGGTCGCTGCCGTACGCACTCTGGCAGTCGGCGTCGGAGACGAACGGCACGGTGGCCTTCAGCAGATACCGCTGCTGGCCTCCGCCCTCGGTGGCGGCGCCCCAGCCGGCAATGGTGAAGGTGCCGTTGTTGTACGTGGTGTTGGTGGCGATCTTCAGAGTCGGCAGGTCGATGGGCTTGGCAAGCTTGATCAGCGCCCAGTCCTTGCCCTGGCCCGTGTAGCCGGGGGCCTGCAGGACCTTGGTGGACTTGACCTTGACCGCGCTGGAGGACTGGAGGTCGACGACGCCCGCGGTGGCGGTGATGGAGGTGTTGTTGCCCGAACCGTTCACACAGTGCGCGGCGGTGAGGACGATGTCCTTGGCGTAGAGAGCGCCGCCACAGCCCATGGACAGCCGGACCATGAACGGGAATTCACCCTGGGCGGCGCGGGTTCCACCGACGACCGGGTTGGGGGCCGCGGACGCTCCGGCGGGCTGGAGGCTGACGGCTGCGAGGACCACGGCGGCTATGACGGAGCATCTCTTCACGGCGCGCAGAAGCTGCTTCAACGGACTGCCTTCCTTCGTGGGGGGTTCTTGTGGGGGGTGGTACGCGGAGGTGCGTGCCCTCGCTCGGGGTCCTGGCCATGGGCAGCGAAGCCCGATTGGTCATGCCCCCGACAAAGGCATGATTCGGATTATCGGAAAACAATCACGGCCCCCACAAGGTTCACTTTTCGGCCAAGATCACTCACGCCGCTGCGGCTACAGTGGAAGCCGGTCGAGCGTCGCGGATGGGGGCGGGAACGTGACGGACAGCAGCCGGGACAACAGCCAGGACCACGGCCGGGGCCGCGGAAGTCCGGTCGTCCACGGCTTCCCTCATCTCGACACCGTCCGGTCGGCGATCACGGCGCTGTACCGGAGGCTGTCGTACGACGGTGTCCGCGGTTACGCCACGAGTCTCGCCCCCGCCGATGCCGCCTTCTCCGACCAGGACGACCTGCACCTCGGCGCCCAGCGGGTGGCGCGGGCCATGGTCCAGCAGCTGCACCTGCCGGACGCCCGCATGGTCATCGGATTCCGGACGATGGAGCACGCCGCCAGTGTCGAACTCGCCGCGGGACCCGAGTACTTCATCGAACTCAACGACCGCTTCCGCACCCATCGCAGGGACATCGGCGCCGCGCTCTCGCACGAGGTCATGCATGTGCTGCTGCACCGCCTCGGCCTGGAATTCCCCGGCACGCGCGACAACGAGATCCTCACGGACACCGCGACGACGTACCTGGGCGCGGGCTGGCTGCTGCTGGACGCCTTCCGCGAGGACGCCGTCTCCAGCCAGAAGCTCGGCTATCTCACCCCGGAGGAGTTCGGATACGTCCTCGCCAAGCGGGCGTTCGCCTTCGACGAGGACCCCTCCCCGTGGTTCACGAGTCCGCAGGCGTACACGGCGTACACGAAGGGGCGCACCCAGGCCCTTCATGACTCCCGGCAGCCGCCCCTCGCGGCGGCCGGCTGGGCGGGCCGTCACCGCTACGCCAAGGACCGGCGGTATGCCGCGGACCATCCGGGTGCGGAGGCGGCCCCGGGCTCCGACGCCCCGTACGCCTTCGACAATGGCCCGCAAGGACTCCGGGTCTCCTTCGCCTGCCCCACCTGCCACCAGCGCATCCGCGTCCCGGTGCGCGGCCGGGTACGGGCCCGGTGCGGGCTGTGCCGCACCGTCCTGGACTGCAGCACCTGAGACGGGCGCGTCGGTCAGAAAGCGTCCGGCAGAAAGCATCCGGCAGGGATCGTCGCTCGCCGCCGACGCGCGGTGGGGCGGGCGGACCGGGCACACCGGCACCGCTCCGCTACCTCGCCCCGTACACCGACTGTGCCGGCTCCGCCTCCGACAGCAGCCTCCTCGCCGCCTCCCCCGCCTCCGCAGGCGCCCACCGCGCCCCCCGGTCCGCGGTTGGGCCGGGGCGCCAGCCCTCCATGACCGTGATCCGGCCGGCCTCCGCCTCGAAGACCCGCCCGCTCACCCCGTCGCTCGCGGCCGAGCCGAGCCACACCACCAGCGGGGACACGTTCTCGGGGGCCATCGCGTCGAACTCCCCCTCCCCCGGTGCCGCCATCGTCTCCGCGAACGTCCGCTCGGTCATCCGGGTCCGTGCCGCCGGGGCGATCGCGTTGACCTGGACCCCGTACCGCCCCATCTCCGCGGCCGCGACGAGCGTCAGGCCCACGATGCCCGCCTTCGCGGCGGAGTAATTGCCCTGTCCGACGCTCCCGAGCAGCCCCGCACCGGAGCTCGTGCTGATCACCCGGGCCACCGGCGTGCGCCCCGCCTTCGCCTCGGCCCGCCAGTGTGCGGCCGCATGCTTCAGTGGCAGGAAGTGGCCCTTCAGATGGACCCGCATCACCGCGTCCCAGTCGTCCTCATCCAGATTCACCAGCATCCGGTCGCGCAGGAATCCGGCGTTGTTGACGAGTGTGTCCAGCCGTCCGAAGGTCTCCAGCGCGGCAGTGACCAGCGACGCCGCCCCCTCCGTCGTGGCGATGTCACCCCCGTGGGCGACCGCCTCGCCGCCCGCCGCCACGATCTCGTCGACCACCTGCCGGGCCGGACCGGCCGAGCCCCCGTCGCCGTCCGGGCCGACACCGAGATCGTTGACCACGACCTTCGCGCCCTCGGCGGCGAAGGCGAGCGCGTGGGCGCGGCCGAGTCCGCGCCCGGCACCCGTCACGATCACGACGCGCCCGTCGCACAGCCCCCCGACGCTCCCTCCGTCGTTGCCCCCGACACCTCCCCCTTCGCTTCCCCTGTCCCGTCCGTCACTGCTTGCGGTCATCACACATCTCCTTGTTGGCGATGCGGGGGCAGGCTGCTACCTTCCCACCTAACAAATGTTTGGTGGAAAGGTAGCTGATTCGCCCATGGGTGTCTCCACCGCAAGTCCGGCCGAGGGCATCTCGCTCGTCACGGTCGACTACCCGCCCGTCAACGCGCTGCCCGTACAGGGCTGGTACGACCTCGCCGACGCCCTCCGCGCCGCGGGCCGTGATCCCGAGGTCCGCTGTGTCGTGCTGGCCGCCGCCGGGCGTGGATTCAACGCGGGCGTCGACATCAAGGAGATGCAGCGCGACACCGGACACGACGCCTTGATCGGCGCCAACCGCGGCTGCTACGAGGCGTTTTCCGCCGTGTACGAGTGCGAGGTCCCGGTCGTCGCCGCGGTGAACGGCTTCTGCCTCGGCGGCGGCATCGGCCTCGTCGGCAACGCGGACGTGATCGTGGCGAGCGACGACGCGACATTCGGCCTGCCCGAGCTGGACCGGGGCGCGCTCGGCGCCGCCACCCATCTCGCCCGGCTCGTGCCGCAGCACCTGATGCGCGCGCTGTACTACACCTCGCGCACCGTGACGGCCGCCGAGCTGCACGCCCACGGTTCGGTCCGGAAGGTCGTCCCGCGCGCCGAACTCCAGGGCGCGGCACTGGAACTGGCGGGCGAGATCGCCCGTAAGGACGGGTATCTGATCCGGCTCGCCAAGGCCGCCATCAACGGCATCGACCCGGTGGACGTCCGCCGCAGCTACCGCTTCGAGCAGGGCTTCACTTTCGAGGCCAACCTCAGCGGAGCCGCCGACCGCGTCCGTAACACCTTCGGCAAGGAGGCATGACGGTGACCGACAAGACCATGACGGCCGACGAGGTCGTCTCCCGGCTCAGCAGCGGCATGACGATCGGCATCGGCGGCTGGGGCTCGCGCCGCAAGCCGATGGCGCTGGTCCGGGCGCTGCTCCGTTCCCCGGTCACCGATCTCACCGTGGTCGCGTACGGCGGCCCCGACGTCGGCCTGCTCGCCGCCGCCGGCAAGATCCGCAAGCTGGTCGCGGCCTTCGCCACACTCGACTCGATCCCGCTCGAACCCCACTTCAGGGCGGCCCGCCAGCGCGGCGCGTTCGAACTGATGGAGGTCGACGAGGCCATGTTCATGTGGGGGCTGCACGCCGCCGCGAACCGGCTGCCGTTCCTCCCCGTCCGCGCCGGTATCGGGTCGGACGTGATGCGGGTCAACCCGGGCCTGCGCACGGTCACTTCGCCGTACGCGGACGGCGAGGAGTTCGTCGCGATGCCCGCCCTGCGGATGGACGCGGCACTGGTCCACATGAACCGCGCCGACCGGTTCGGCAACGGCCAGTACCTCGGCCCCGACCCGTACTTCGACGACCTGTTCTGCGAGGCCGCCGACACCGCGTACGTCTCCTGCGAACGCCTCGTCAAAACCGCCGAGTTGACCGAGAAGGCCGCCCCGCAGACCCTCCTCGTCAAGCGGCACTCCGTCACCGGCGTCGTCGAGACCCCGAACGGCGCGCACTTCACCTCCTGCGTCCCCGACCACCCGCGCGACGAGGCGTTCCAGAAGGCCTACGCCACCGCGGCCGCCGCCCCCGACACCTGGGCGGCCTTCAGCGACCGCTTCCTGCCCGCGCAAGGCGACGAGAAGAGCTACCAGTTGGCCGTCCGGACCTGGCACGAGGAGCAGAAGTGAGCAACCGGACCGTGTCCCGGGCCGAGTACTGCGTCATCGCCTGCGCCGATGCCTGGCGCGACAACGGGGAGGTGCTCGCCAGCCCGATGGGGCTCATCCCGTCCATCGGCGCCCGGCTCGCCAAGCGCACCTTCTCACCCGATCTGCTGCTCACCGACGGCGAGGCGCTGATCGTCGGCCCGGACGGCACGACGGAGGGCTGGCTGCCGTACCGCCAGCACCTCACCATGGTCACGGGCGGCAGGCGTCACGTGATGATGGGGGCGAGCCAGATCGACCGGTTCGGCAACCAGAACATCTCCTGCATCGGCGACTGGGAACAGCCCGCCCGCCAGCTCCTGGGCGTACGCGGCGCCCCGGTCAACACCCTGAACAACCCTGTCAGTTACTGGGTTCCCAAGCACTCCACCCGGGTCTTCGTCGAGCGCGTCGACATGATCTGCGGGGTCGGTTACGACAGCGCCGCAGCGGCCGGTCCGTCGGCGACCCGCTACCACCGCCTCCCACGCATCGTCACCGATCTCGGCGTCCTCGACTTCGCCACCCCGGACCGTTCGATGCGCCTCGCCTCGCTGCACCCCGGCGTCACCGCCGACGAGGTCCGCGAGGCCACCGGCTTCGCTCTCACGATCGCGGACGACGTCCCGCACACCCGGGAGCCGACCGCCGAGGAGCTGGGCCTGATCCGCGAGGTCATCGACCCGAAGGGCACCCGGAACCGCGAGGTCAGGATCTGATGCGGACCGCGCTCACGGACCTCGTCGGCGTCCGCCATCCCATCGTCCAGACCGGCATGGGCTGGGTCGCGGGCCCCCGCCTGGTCTCCGCCACGGCCCGCGCCGGCGCGCTCGGCATCCTGGCCTCCGCGACGATGACCACGGAGCAGCTGCGGGCAGCGGTACGGGAGGTCAAGTCCCGTACGGACGAACCGTTCGGCGTCAATCTGCGCGCCGACGCCGGGGATGCGCGCGAGCGGGTACGGATCATCGTCGACGAGGGCGTGAAGGTGGCGTCCTTCGCGCTGGCCCCTTCGAAGGAGCTCATCTCCGAGCTGAAGGACGCGGGTGTGGTCGTGATCCCGTCGATAGGTGCCCGGCGCCATGCCGAGAAGGTCGCGGCGTGGGGCGCGGACGCGGTGATCGTGCAGGGCGGCGAGGGCGGCGGCCACACCGGTGATGTGGCAACCACCGTGCTGCTGCCCCAGGTTGTCGACGCGGTGGACATCCCGGTGATCGCGGCAGGAGGCTTCCACGACGGCCGGGGCCTGGTCGCCGCGCTGGCGTACGGGGCGGCGGGCATCGCGATGGGTACGCGGTTCCTGCTGACGTCGGACTCGACCGTGCCGGACGCGGTGAAGGCCCGCTATCTGGCGGCGGGCGTCAAGGACGTCACGGTCACCACGGCGGTGGACGGGCTCCCGCACCGGATGCTGCGTACGGAGATGGTCGCCGCGCTGGAGAACGCGGGCCGGGTCCGGGCGTTGGCCCAGGCGGTGCGCAGAGCGGCGGGATTCAAGCGGATCTCCGGGATCGGCTGGTCCCGGATGGTGCGCGACGGTCTCGTGATGAAACACGGCAAGGACCTGTCCTGGAGCCAGGTCCTGCTGGCAGCCAACACCCCGATGCTTCTGAAGGCGTCCATGGTCGACGGCCGCACGGATCTGGGCGTGATGGCATCGGGCCAGGTGGCGGGCCTGATCGAGGACCTGCCCAGCTGTGCGGAGCTGGTGGAGCGGGTAATGGAGGAGGCCTGCGCGGCGCTGGGCACGGTGTCGCGCGCCTTGAGCCCTTCCGGCCAATGAGGAGCAGAGTGCGGGGCCATTCGAGCCCGGACCCGTCCGGTTGACGTCCTGTCCTCGACCGCCGCACGGGCTTGCCGTTGCCGGCCGGTCCCAAGGAGGGAGCGGTGACCGGACGAATCCGGTCACCGCACATCATCCGTACCGCTACGCGGCCCTGCGGCCACGCCCCGCCGCTGCGCCACCACGTCCGGCACCCGAACCGGAACGCCCGGCCCCGGCACCGCGCGCCTCGCCGTTGCCACGGCCGGCACCGGAACCGGCGCCACGGGCGGAGGAACCCGCCGTACCCCGGCCTTCACCGCCGCCGCCCTGCCCGGCGCCACCGCGTCGGCCCCGGCCGCGGCTGCCCGAGCGGAAGCCCTGGCCACCGGCCGCGGCCCCGCCGGACCGCGTGCGCGGCTTCGGCGGCGTAGGCTGCGGGACCTCGATGACGATCGCGATGCCGGACGGCTCACGGGCCCCGGTGATCCGGGTGAGTTCCTCGTCGCTGGACTTGATCCGGGTGGTCCGCGGAGCGATGCCCGCATCGGCCATCAGCCGGGTCATCTCCCGCTTCTCCTCGGGCAGCACCAGGGTGACGACGCTGCCGGACTCCCCGGCACGCGCCGTGCGCCCGCCGCGGTGGAGGTAGTCCTTGTGGTCGGTCGGCGGGTCCACGTTCACGACCAGGTCAAGGTCGTCGACATGGATGCCGCGCGCCGCCACATTCGTCGCGACGAGCGCGGTGACCTGGCCGTTCTTGAACTGGTCCAGCGTCCGGTTGCGCTGCGGCTGCGAACGCCCGCCGTGCAGGGCGGCGGCCCGTACACCGCTGGCCAGCAGCCGCTTGGCGAAGCGGTCGGCGGCACGCTTGGTGTCCACGAACATGATCACCCGGCCGTCGCGAGCGGCGATCCTGGTGGCGACGGCCTTCTTGTCGGTCTCGTCGGCCACGTGCAGCACATGGTGCTCCATGGTGGTGACCGCGCCCGCGGACGGGTCGACCGAGTGCACGACGGGGTCGGTCAGGAACATCTTGACCAGCCGGTCGATGTTCTTGTCGAGCGTCGCGGAGAAGAGCATTCGCTGACCGTCCGGCTCGACCTGCTTGAGCAGGGCGACGACCTGCGGCATGAAGCCCATGTCGGCCATCTGGTCGGCCTCGTCGAGGACGGTGATGGCGACCTGGTCGAGACGGCAGTCACCGCGCTCGATGAGGTCCTTCAGCCGTCCGGGTGTGGCGACGAGCACCTCGGCGCCGCGGCGCAGCGTGCCGGACTGCTTGCTGATCGACATGCCGCCGACGACGGTGGCCAGTCGCAGGTTCACGGACGTCGCGTACGGCGTCAGCGCGTCGGTGACCTGCTGGGCGAGTTCACGGGTCGGGACGAGGACCAGTGCGAGCGGGGCGCGCGGCTCGGCGCGCCGTCCGCCGGTGCGGGCCAGCAGCGCGAGGCCGAAGGCGAGGGTCTTGCCGGAGCCGGTGCGGCCGCGGCCGAGGATGTCCCGGCCGGCGAGCGAGTTCGGCAGCGTGGCGCCCTGGATCGGGAACGGATCGGTGACGCCCTGCGCGGCAAGGGTCTTCAGCAGGGCTGCGGGCATGTCCAGCTCGGCGAACGCCTCGACGGCGGGCAGTGCGGGGGTCATGGTTTCGGGCAGGGCGAATTCGCCCTGCGGCGGCGTGGCCCTGCGACGGGGCGACGCCTTGCCGGATCCCTTGCCGGAACCCTTAGCGGTTGCCTTCGCCGGGGCCGTTCCGCGCCCCCTCGACGGGCGGTTGCGGGCGGGGCGGTCCTGGCGTTCGGAGCGGGTCATACGGAATTGCCCTCCTGGGGGATTCCTGAGGATTCCTAGGGATTCCTGGGAACTGCGTGGGACTTGCTGGGGAGCGCTGCGGGACGGCGCGCTTCTTCGCCGAGTCCCGGGGACAGCACAAGCCGGGACCCGCACCTTCACGGTGCGGGCCCCGGCTGCGAGGTACGCGTCCGGCGATTAGGCCGGGACGATGTTCTCCGCCTGCGGGCCCTTCTGGCCCTGCGTGACGTCGAAGGAGACCTTCTGGCCCTCCTGGAGCTCACGGAAGCCCGAGGTGGCGATGTTGGAGTAGTGGGCGAAGACGTCGGCGCCGCCGCCGTCCTGCTCGATGAAGCCGAAGCCCTTTTCCGAGTTGAACCACTTCACGGTTCCAGTAGCCATGTCATTCTCCTAAAAGAGGTGCAGTGCCGGAAATCCGCACTTTACGAATTCCAAGTCGCCGCATTGAGCCCCATCCGGAGAAAGCCGGAAAACAATAATGCGCCTGAGGAAGCATTCCCGTCAGGCGCACATAAAGTTCATGGGTACCAAAACTGCAACTCGGCAACCGTAGCACGTTCTGTCGGCCGGCGGGGGAACACGCCACGCCGCCGGCCGGCGGATTTCTTGCCCGGCCCTTGGGGCAACTGCCCCGGAGCGAGCTCAGAACTCTGCCGAAACTTCTCTCGGAGCCCTGCCGGAGCGGTTCGGTGACCTGGGTAGGGGCCGGGCGGGGCGAGAGTCAGAGCCGTTCGATGATCGTCACGTTCGCCTGACCACCACCCTCGCACATGGTCTGCAGCCCGTAGCGGCCGCCGGTGCGCTCCAACTCGTGCAGCAGCGTCGTCATCAATTTTGTACCGGTTGCGCCGAGCGGGTGCCCCAGGGCGATCGCACCGCCGTTGACGTTGACCTTGTCGGGGTCTGCTCCTGTCTCCTTCAGCCAGGCCAGGACGACCGGGGCGAATGCCTCGTTGATCTCGACCAGGTCCATGTCGTCGATGGTCATTCCGGCCTTTTTGAGCGCATACGCCGTGGCCGGGATCGGCGCCGAAAGCATGCGGATGGGGTCCTCGCCGCGCACCGACAGGTGGTGGATGCGGGCGCGCGGGGTGAGACCGTGCTCGGCCACGGCGCGCTCGGAGGCGATGAGCATGGCTGCGGCCCCGTCGGAGACCTGCGAGGAACAGGCGGCGGTGATTGTGCCGCCGTCCAGGACCGGCTCGAGGCCCGCCATCTTCTCCAGGGTGGTGTCGCGGCGCGGCCCCTCGTCGGTGGTGACGTCACCGTAGGCGACGGTCTCTCGCGCGAAGCGGCCCTCGTCGATGGCGCGGATCGCACGCCGGTGGGAGCGCAGGGCGAACTCCTCCATGTCCGTGCGGCTGATGCCCCACTTCTCGGCGATCAGCTGGGCGCCGTGGAACTGGTTGACCGGTGCGTCGCCGTACCGGGCGCGCCAGCCCTCGCTGCCGGCGAACGGGCCTCCCGTCAGGCCGAGGGGCTCGGCGGCCCGACGGGAGGCGAAGGCGATCGGGATCTGCGTCATGTTCTGGGTGCCGCCCGCGACGACGAGGTCCTGGGTGCCGGACAGGACGCCCTGGGCGGCGAAGTGCACGGCCTGCTGGGAGGAGCCGCACTGGCGGTCGACAGTGACGCCGGGGACCTCCTCGGGCAGTCCGGCCGCCAGCCAGCAGGTGCGGGCGATGTCACCGGCCTGCGGTCCGACGGTGTCGAGGCAGCCGAAGACCACGTCCTCGACGGCCGCCGGGTCGATTCCGGTCCGCTCGACGAGGGCCTTGATGACATGGGCGCCGAGGTCGGCGGGGTGGACCGAGCCGAGTCCTCCCTTGCGCCGGCCGACCGGAGTGCGTACCGCTTCGACGATGTATGCCTCGGCCATGACTTCTGCTCCTCGGTGCTCGGGTGGGGTCAGGTCTCCAGGGCGATGCCGTCCAGAACCATCGAGAGGTACTGGCGGGCGATCTCCTCGGGGCTGTGCTGTCCGCCCGGCCGGTACCAGGACGCCGCGACCCAGACGGTGTCGCGGACGAAGCGGTAGGTGAGGCGGATGTCGAGGTCGGCGCGGAAGGTCTTGTCGGCGACGCCGTGTTCCAGCGTGCCGAGCCAGGCCTTCTCGAACTTCTGCTGGGAGTCGACGAGGTACTGGAAGCGCGGCTGGGTGGCCAGGTGCTTGGACTCCTTCTGGTAGATGGCGACGGCGGCGCGGTGCCGGTCGATCTCCCGGAAGGACTCGGTGACGAGAGCCTCGATGGTCTCCCGGGGTCCGAGTCCGGCGGCGAGCACCGCGTCGTACCCCTCCCAGAGTTCGGTGAGGAAGGTCGAGAGGATCTCGTCGATCATCGATTCCTTGGAATCGAAGTGGTAATAGAGGCTGCCCGCGAGCATCCCGGCAGCGTCCGCGATATTACGGACGGTGGTGGCGTTGTATCCCTGCGCGGCGAACACCTCGGCGGCGGTGGCGAGCAGTTCACGGCGACGCTCGGGTGAGGGGGTCACCTGGGGCTTCTTCTTGGTAGGCACCCGCCCATTCTCCGCCCGGCCGTCCTCCCGTCAGGCATGCCGGTTGCTGACGGAAACGACCTCGCCCGTCATGTACGAGGAGTAGCCGCTGGCGAGGAAGACGATGACGTTGGCGATCTCCCACGGCTCGGCATAGCGGCCGAATGCCTCCTTCTCGGTCAGTTCGTCGAGGAGTTCGGCGGAGGTGACCTTCACCAGGTGCGGGTGCATGGCGAGGCTGGGTGCGACGGCGTTGACGCGTACGCCGTACTCGGCGGCCTCGATCGCGGCGCACCGGGTGAGCGCCATGACGCCCGCCTTGGCGGCGGCGTAGTGGGCCTGGCCGCTCTGGGCTCGCCAGCCGACGACGGAGGCGTTGTTGACGACGATGCCGCCGCGGCCCGCCGCCTTGAGCGAGCGCAGGGCGGCGCGGGTGCAGCGGAAGGTGCCGTTCAGGGTGACATCGAGGACCTTGGTCCACTGTTCATCGGTCATCTCGGTGAGTTCGGCGGTGCCGCCGAGCCCGGCGTTGTTGACGACGATGTCGAGGCCGCCGTTGGCCTGTTCGGCGAGTGCGAAGAGTGCCTGGACCTGGGTCTCGTCGGTGACGTCGCAGGGCAGTGACGCGACGTGGTCCGCGCCGAACTCCTCGGCGAACGCCCGCTCGGTCTCCTTCAGACGGCGGGCGTGTGCGTCGCCGATGACGATGCGGGCGCCCTCCTCAAGGAATTTACGGGCGGTGGCGCCGCCGATTCCGGCGCCCGCGGCTGCGGTGACGACGGCGCTGCGGCCGGCCAGCAGACCGTGTCCGGGTACGTACTGCGGTGCGCTCACGCCCGCACCTCCTCGGTCTCGGCCCGCGGATCCTCGACGGTGCTCATGCTCGTACGTTAACCTACCAAACACTTGTTAGGGAAGGATGAGCCGATGCCCGCTGCCCACGGCACACCTGCCGGTGACCTCCGGTCCGATCCCGTGCTGTACGAGCGCCGGGGCCCGGTCGCGTACGTGACGCCCCCCTGGGTGATGCCGCCCCGGATCGCGAAGGAGTTCCTGTTCGCCGGCGACCGGGCGAGCGCCCGCCGGGCGTACGAGACCGGCATGGTGAACAAGGTGGTGGAGCGCGGCGAACTCGCCGAACACACCCGTGAATTGGCGTTGCGGATCGCCGGAATGCCGCGTCCGGGGCTGGCCCTCACCAAGCGTGCGGTCAACCAGGCCGAGGACCTTCAGCGGCTGCATACCGGCAGGGACTCGGCCTTCGGGCTGCACCACCTCGCCCATGCGCACAACGCGGAGACGGCGGCGGACCCGCTCGGCGGCATGGACATCGCCTCGGTGAAGAAGGCGGGTGCGTGATGGATCTGTCATACACGGCCGAGGAGGAGGCGTTCCGGGCCGAGGCGCGGCAGTGGCTGCGGGCCAACGTACCCGCCGAGCCGCTGCCGTCCCTGGAGACCGCCGAGGGCTTCGCCGCGCACCGGGAGTGGGAGGCACGGCTGCACGCGGACCGCTGGTCGGTCGTCTCCTGGCCGGCCAAGTACGGCGGCCGGGGCGCCGACATCTTCCGGTGGCTGATGTTCGAGGAGGAGTACTACGCGGCGGGCGGCCCCGGCCGGGTCTCGCAGAACGGCATCAGCCTTCTCGCCCCGACCCTCTTCGACCACGCCACGGACGAGCAGCGGGCTCGGGTACTGCCGTCGATGGCGAGCGGCGAGGTGATCTGGGCGCAGGCCTGGTCCGAGCCGGAGTCGGGCTCGGACCTGGCGTCGCTGCGCTCGCGAGCGGTGCGCACGGACGGCGGCTGGCTGCTCTCGGGGCAGAAGACCTGGTCCTCGCGGGCCGCGTTCGCGGACCGGGCGTTCGGCATCTTCCGTACGGATCCCGAGACCGCGAAGCCGCACCACGGGCTGACGTATCTGATGTTCGACCTGTCGGCACCGGGCGTGTCGGTCCGGCCGATCGGACGGCTCGACGGCAAGCCCGCCTTCGCCGAGCTGTTCCTGGACGAGGTGTTCGTACCGGACGAGGACGTCATCGGGGAGCCCGGACAGGGCTGGCGTATCGCCATGTCGACAACGGGCAACGAGCGTGGACTGACGCTCCGCTCCCCCGGCCGCTTCCTGGCCGCCGCGGACCGGCTGGCCGAGCTGTGGCGCACCCACGGCGACCCTTCCGACACGGCGCTGCGGGACCGGGTGGCGGACGCGGTGATCGGGGCGCGTGCGTATCAGCTCTTCACCTGCACCAACGCCTCACGCTTCGCGGCCGGGACGGACATCGGCGCGGAGTCCAGCCTGAACAAGGTGTTCTGGTCCGAGTACGACATCGCTCTGCACGAGACGGCGCTCGATCTGCTGGGCCCGGACGGCGAACTCGCCGACGGGGAATGGACCGAGGGGTACGTCTTCTCCCTCGCGGGCCCCATCTACGCCGGTACGAACGAGATCCAGCGCGACATCATCGCCGAGCGGCTGCTCGGCCTGCCGAAGGGACGGCGCTGATGCGTTTCCTCCTCGACGACGAGCAGCGGGAGTTCGCCCGCTCGCTGGACGCGATGCTGACCGCCTCGGACACCCCCGCGGTGGTACGCGCCTGGGCCGCCGGTGACCACCGGCCGGGCAGGGATCTGTGGGCGCGGCTGGCACAGGCGGGGGTGTTCGCCCTGGCGATACCGGAGACGTACGAGGGCGTCGGACCGCTTCCGGTCGAACTCGCGGTCGCCTTCAACGAGTTGGGGCGACATGCGGCGCCGGGGCCGGTGGTGG
The DNA here is from genome assembly GCF_040295565.1 of Streptomyces sp. NPDC002785. Taxonomy (NCBI): domain Bacteria; kingdom Bacillati; phylum Actinomycetota; class Actinomycetes; order Kitasatosporales; family Streptomycetaceae; genus Streptomyces; species Streptomyces sp. NPDC002785. Next base: position 16,747 of record NZ_JBEOVN010000042.1, read on the forward strand.
AGACGGTCGCGGCCGCAGTGCTGCTGGCGGACGTGGGCGGTGCGGCGGCCAAGGAGTGGCTGCCGCGACTGGCGTCCGGCGCGGCATCGGCGACGCTCCGGATGGACGGGTACGGGCCGTATGCGCTGGACGCGGATGCCGTGGACGCCGTGTTCACGGTGACCTGCGACGAGCTGCGGCTCGCGCCCGGGCCCGGCGCGCTCAGTGTGTCGTCCGACCCGGCCCGACGGCTGTGGCGCCCCGGGCCGGGCGGAGAGCTGCTCGCATCCGGGCCCCGGGTGGCGCAGGCCTCGGCGCGAGCCGCTCGGTGGGCAGCGTTCGCCACGGCCGCGCAGGCGCTCGGCACGGGCGAGGCGCTGCTGCGGGCCACGGTCGCGTATGTGAAGCAGCGCACCCAGTTCGGTACGTCGATCGGCTCCTTCCAAGCGGTCAAGCACCGGCTCGCGGACACGCTGATCGGGCTGGAGTTCGCCCGCCCGCTGCTGTACGGGGCGGCACTCGCGCTCGCCGGGGAGGCGTCGGACGCAGGTGCTCAGGTGGCGGCGGCCAAGGTGACGGCGGGCGAGGCCGGGTACGCGGCGGCGCGGACGGCACTGCAGTTGCACGGTGCGGTGGGGTACACGCAGGAGCTGGACCTGTCGCTGTGGCTGCGCAAGGCCCGGCCGCTGCGGGACGCGTGGGGGACGCCGGGGGCTTGCCGGGCGCGGGTGCTGGCAGGAACAAGCCCGCTCGGCGCCTGAGGAGTGGGATCTGGTTCGGGTCAGCGGATGGCGCGGATCATCACGGTGAGGAGGGGGGAGGCCGGTGACGGCTGGCTCTGGCCGATGTCCTCGTACCCCCACGACTCGTAGAGCGCGTGAACCTTTCCGTCGCCAGCGGCCGGGTTGACCATGAGCGTGACGTACAGCTCGTCGCGTGGGGAGAGGAGGGCGTCGTGGATGCGGCGGGCGGTGCCGGTCTTGCGCCAGGCCGGGCGGACGCCGATCTCCTTCAGGGCCACGGCCGGATGCTCGGTGTACTTCTCCGCCGGGGCCGGGCTGGTGCGCTGCCAGTAGCGGTCGCCGTGCTCGATGGTGTTGCCGTACGCGTAGCCAACCGGATGCCCGTCCGCGTATGCGAGGACGGCGGTGAACCCCGGCTCGATGCCGTGCCGGTCCAGGCGCTCGCCGAACGCGGTGACCGCGTAGTTCGGCAGGTGGAGCAGCGGGGCACGCACGTCGGCGTACACGTCGAGGAGATCGCCGCGGGCGGTGTCGAGGGTGGTGAACGTGCGCAGTTCGGTGGTGGGCGCCGTGGTCATGCGGCCATCCTCCAGGTAGTGGTGTGTTCGGTCCAGGTCTGGACGGTGGTGCTGCCGGGCGCGGTGGCACGCAGTGCGGCCCCGAACTCTTGGAGCATGCGCGACACGCGGGCGTGGCGGGTGGCGGCGTCTGCGGGGACCTTCATCGCGGTGGCCATGGCGGCGTCGGCGGCGCCCTGTGCGAGCAGGGTGTGTGCGAGACGGGTCGTGGTGATGGCCCGAGACCTGACCATGTGAGGCCGGAGAAAGGACAGACAGCGGTGGGCGTGGTACTCGGCGGTCGGGTAGTCGCCGAGCGACAAGTACGCGTAGAGGGGCCAAGGAGTCCAGCCTCGGCCTGGTCGTAGAAGGCAAGCAGCCACACCGGCCGGTGCTCGGCAACACAACATCACCTTCGTCGACCGCGAGAGCGCCCGGCGCGCCATCGCCGAACGCCTCGGCCCCGCCCTGATCGAGGCCGAGGCCGATGGCCGGCTCACCGGCTGGTGGTTCATGAACAAGCAGCCCTGGCCGCTGCGGTACCTCGCTGAGGAGCCCTTACCGGTCATTGAGCCGCGTTCGTGATCTCTTCTTTCGAGGGTGGAGTCATGGCGGCCAGTATCAGCGTGTCGGCAATGTCCGCGGAATAGCGCATCTGCCGATGTTCCTGTCATGGACAAGTCGCGGTAGAACGGCTGGAGGTCGCGGAGGTGTCGCATGTCAGGCATAGCCTCGGCCGCCCTTGGCGGGCTGCTAGGGCGGCCGGTGAGAAGGGGACGTTCAGGCCAGCGCCGCCGCGATGCGCTCCCGAAGCCGTGGGTCGCCGATCTCGTCGACCCTGCGCCAGTCGGCACCGGACACCTCCTCGGTCTGGAGGGCGCCAATGTCCGCCGTGGTGTGAAAGACGTAGCGGAAGTCGAAGTGTTGGAGTGAAGCCCTGGGAGAGAGCCTGTGTGCGGCGGACGGGGTCGACGTCGAAAACGGTGACCTGGACGCCCTTGGCGTGCAGGAGCCGGGCGATGGAGGAACCGAGTTTCCCGAAACCGATCACCAGGGCGGGCCGCCCGTGGAGGATGTCGCCCCGGCCGCGCATGACGGCCTCGGTGGAGAAGACGACGGACTGGCCTACGAGGTAGTCCTCGGGGTCCTTGAGCGGGGAGCGGGCCACCGAGACGACGGGGCAGGGCAGCTTGTCGAGGTCCTGGTAGCGACGGTGGCCGTTCTGGGTGTCCTCGACGATGCCGGCCAGGCGACCGGTGAAGCGACTGTGCACCTCGGCGATCGTAGGGGCGAAATAGCCGCCGACGTCCAGGAGGCAGACCGGCTCCCCGGCGGCGCGGGATTCGAAGTAGTTCAGGGCGGTGTCCGGCTCCTTGAACAGGTCCCGGCTGAGAGTGTCGACCGGCAGAGTCTGCTCGACCTCGTGCCGGGCGGCGGGGTGGATGGACTTGGGCTTGGGCAGCACTGCCGCAAGCCGGGTCATCGCGGCGACGGCCCGGACAAACGCGGGGCGCTCGGCCAGCAGGTGCGTGATCAGGAAGGACGTGCTCGGCTCGGCCGGAGCGAACTGGGCGGCGATCCGGGTGAAGTAGGCGTCCAGCCGTGCACGTTCGAAGGTTTCCATGGCGGTTCCCTCTCTTCGTTCGATCCAGGACAGGCCGTGCGGGGTTCGGCGGTTCAGCTGGTGCGGGTCTGCCCGAAGAGCAGACGCTCGGCATCCAGGTCAGTGTCCAGGTAGGCGTCGACACGATCGACGTCGACGGTCTGGGGCAGCGGGTCCAGGCCGAGCAGGAGAACCGCGCCCACGTTGCGGGCTGCCAGCCTGGTCCAGACAGGGCGGGCTGGCAGCCGCAGTCGGCGAGGCGCTCCGGGAAATCCGAGCAGCGCCTGACCGCCCACGAGGTGAAGGCAGCGGCCGAGGTCGGGGATGAGGTCGGTAGGTTTTCCCATCCCGCCGAGAAGGTCGGCCAGCCGCCGCATGCGTGTCTCGGTGGTGGCCTGGTCGACGAGGCAGGGGAGTGCGCGAGCAGCACGTACGCGATCTCCCCACCGCCTGGGGAGGTGCCGGGCCAGGTCCAGACGGCCAGCGATGCCGGGGCGGCTGCGGTCAGCATTGCGTGGTCTTGAAGCATGACCAGATGACCTTCCCGAACGGGACACGCTCCTCGACACCCCAACCGTCAGAGAGGACGTCTACCAGCATCAGCCCACGCCCCAAAGCGTCGGTTCCCGTCGGCGTCCGGGCGTGCGGTCGCTCCTCGCGGCTGTCGTGAACCTCCAGCCGTACGGCCCCGTCCTCGACGGCGATCCGCACCAGGAAGCCGTGGCCGTGCCTGGTCCCGTGCAGCAGCGCATTCGTCGCCAACTCCGAAACGCACAGCCGTACGTTCTCCAGGTGCTCCTGGTGCCCCCAAGCAGTCAGGGTGGCGGTGGCGAATTCCCGCGCCTGTCTCACCGATGCGCGTCGCGCATCGAAGAACTGCTCCTTCGACGTACTCATTGCGGTCCTCACGACTCCGCGCCCAGTACCTGAACGGATCCCGACGCGACCCGGCGGCCGGCGGAGCGCGTGCTGAGGTCGCGCCGGACCATCAGCAGTCGGGCGCCGGCCCCCTCGATCCGCTGCCCACGCTCGGCCGCCATGCCCTGCGGCCCCAGATGTGAGCGGGACGGAACGACCACGCCATACACATCCGGCAGGGCCAGCACATCCAGCAGCCCGGTGAAGGCGGCCGTGTTGTTGCCGCCGTCGGCGAAGACACCGCACAACTGCAGTTCATGCCCGCGGCAGTACTCGGCGAGCGATGCGATCAGTGCCGCCTGCCGGGCGACCGGCACCCGAACCAGCCGCAGGAATCCGTACACAACCGGTCCGCTGACTGGGCGTTGCTCCGTAAGCGGCTCCATGTCCATGACCGTCCAGAATCTCGGCAACTTGGTGACGTTCCGAGCATGGCCGACCTGCAACTCCAGCGGAATCAGCGTCTGTTCCACTTCCGTCCTACTTCCGTCCCGCCACCCCCGTATGCCGTGCTTCGATGACGGACGGAAGGGAGTGACGCGTGGCGACCGTGCACCACTGGACCGGCCTGGAGGCAAGGGCCCTGCGGCTCGCCCTGCGTCTGGGCGTGCGCGCCTTTTAACCACGACTACGCGACTCGCGTCATGCAGGCCGCGACCCGTGACTTCGAAGACCTCACCGAACCCGACGACTGGTCCGTCGCCCACCAGAAACTCGCCCTCGCCCGCCGAGGCGCCGGCGACCTCACGCAGGCCCTGCAGTACATCGACATCGCCCGTACCAGCGGCACCACCGACTCCCCGATGCAACGCGTACGCCTGGACACCGCCCACGGCCACATCCTGCTCACCGACACAGCGACCCGCGATGATGGAATCCTCGTCCTCGACCAGACCGCCAGGACAGCCGCGCAGTACGGACTCGTCCACCAACTGCGCAGCATCGAGAACATCAAGGCCATGAGCGAGGGGCCCGTGCGGCCCCACCAGCGGTGACCAGGGAGACAACGCGTGAGCGACCACCAGCGGAAGACCATCACCGAACAGCAGTGGCACCAGGCCAAGATGATCTGGGACCACCACCAGATGCACCACACCCCGCGCCCCGTCGACGTCGCCATCGGGCTGGGCAGCCACGACCTCGGCGTCGCCACCGCGACTGCCGAGCTCTATCAGGCCGGCCTGTTCCCGACCCTGGTGTTCACCGGCGGAAACAGCCCCACCACCCGCGTCCGCTTTCCCCGCGGCGAAGCCGTCCACTACCGCGAGCACGCCATCAACCTCGGCGTACCCGAGTCCGCGATCCTCCTCGAACCGAACGCAGCCAACACCGGCCAGAACATCACCCTGTCCCGCCAGGTCCTCGCCGACGCCGGCCTCACCCCCGCCACCGTCCTGCTCGTCTCCAAGCCCTACATGGAGCGCCGCTCCTACGCCACCGCCCGCAAGCTGTGGCCGGAGGTCGAGATCGTCTGTGCCTCGGAGCCCTTGGAATTCGACGACTACCTCAAGAGCATCGGCGACGAGAAGCTCGTCGTCGACATGCTCGTCGGCGACCTCCAGCGGGTGATCGAATACCCCAAGCTCGGCTTCGCCATCGAGCAGGATGTCCCGGAGGACGTACATGCTGCGTACACGGCCCTCATCCGCGACGGCTTCACCAGCCGCCTCATCACGCCCTGACGGCGTCGGCGGGCTGGTCGCCATCCACCAGCCCAACTTCCTTCCGCGCCTCACCACCTTGGCCAAGCTGTACGCGGCGGACTGCCGGATAGTCCTCGACGACGTCCAGTTCGCCCGCCGCGACTACCAGCACCGGGCCCGCCTCGCGGCACTCGGCGATCCGGACCGGCGCAGATGGCTGACCGTTCCTACCCACCTGCCCGCAGGCCGCCCCACCCTCATCAGGGACGCAGTGATCACCGATCCCTGCCTGGCCCGTCGCCGCGCGGAGGGGATCGTGCGGGAGCAGTACCGGCCCAGCCCTTACTGGCCTCTCCTCGCCCAGGCACTCGAACCGGTCTGGGACGCCTTCTCCACCGGCCGCACCTCTGTCGTCGCGGAGACCTCCACCCGCGTATTCCTGGACTTGCTCGGTTGGTCGGGAAGGACCCTCAAGAGCAGCCGACTGCCTGCCTGTACGGGACGATCTGGGCGCCTCGCCGACCTCACCGCCGTGGTCGGAGGCGATGCCTACCTCTGTGGCACCGGCGGCATGACGTATCTCAAGGAAGCACCCTTCATCGAGCGTGGACTCGCCGTCATTCCGTTCCGTCCACCCGCCGAGGGAACCTGGGTGGGTGGACGCCACACCAGTGCTCTGTGGGCCCTGGCCGCACTCGGGCCGGACGCTGTAGCCGCCGAACTCCGAACGGTCGCCAACCGCCACTGCCTCACCGCTGCCCACTGATCCTCGCTGAGCACGCGAAGGCAGAGCAGAAATCCTGCGTCAGGGTCCCGAGACTGAGTTGAAGTCCGTCGATGTGTGCTGTCTGTGCCGCAAGCCGGGAGCCCTCCCGCCCTTACGGGCGGAGGGGCTCCTGACCTGCTGCTTTGCTGTGCCCCCGGCAGGATCCGAACCTGCGACACCCGCTTTAGGAGAGCGGGGGTCAGGTCTCGTACGGGGCGCTGTAGTCCGCGGCGCGGTGGATCGTGCGCAACGGCTTCCCTGGCCGCCACACCTGTACCACCAGCTCCTCGGACTCCAGGGTCGTGCGGACCACCTCCTGGAGTTCCGCGCGGAAGAGGTGGAACGGCTCCGGCGGCTTCACCTCCTCGATGAAGCGGGCCAGGATCCCGGGGTCGGTGACCTCCACCGCGCGGCCGGATACCCGGACGTCGCCGTCGGCCATCTCGGCGTCCGGTCCCGGATTGGCCTGCACCGCGAACCGGGGATCGCGCAGCAGGTCCAGCGCCTTGCGCGAGTTCGGCATCATGCCGAGCCACAGCTCACCGAAGCGGAAATTCACTTCCAGGCCGGTCACACGCGGCGACCCGTCCTTGCGGAGGGTCGCCAGGACATGGTGTTTGTACTGCTCGAAACGGGCCTGAACGGCGTCGGCGAAGGCCGGCTGTGCCGACTGGAACTCTTCCCAGGAACTCGATGTCATCGGGCCATGAAACCTTGGAATCCCGACATCTTCTGTCCGGATTTCCTGGCTCGCGCCTGCTCATCCACTCATCTGCTGGACAGGGTGACCACCAGCGCCCACCCCTGCGTCCGCAGCACCCCCGGCGATTCGCCCTGCACCAACAACGCGTCGTAGCAGTCGAGTTCGATTCCCTGGCCGTCGAGCACCGCACCGTCCTCCAGCGCGACGGCCAGGACCGCACCGCCCCGAGGCACCGACAGCCGGACGGTGCCGCGTACCACCGCGGCCTCCGCGCTCGTACGCTCCCTGCGGTACATCACATTGACGTTCACGACCGGGCCGCCGAGCAGCCGGCCCTCCGTCTCCAGGTCACCGGGGAAGTCGTGCGGCCAGTACGGCTCGTCGACGATGTGGTGCTCGCCGCCCACCATGAGGTCCATCCCGACGCCCTCGACCACGGTCAGTGTGCGGTCGACCCCGGGGAACGAGGAGAAAGGCCCGTCCCGGGACACATCGGCGAGGCTGACCCGCCAGTCGAAGTCGTCCAGCGCCCCGCCCTCGGGGGACGCCGCGATCTCCCGGGTGACTCCCCCGCCGTTCTTCCAGGGCGTGGCCGTGCGGTCGGTCGCCCTCAGTACCCGGACGGTCATCCGACGATTCCCTGGGCCCTGGCCGCGGCCAGCCACTGCGGGAATTCGGCGAGCAGCCGGTCGTACAGTTCGGCGTCCGGGACCTTGCGCGGGTCGAGTCCGGCGTGGAAGAAGCCGGCGTTGTCGATGGGGCGCTTGGCGGGTACGGCCAGTTCGTCGAGCTTGTGCAGGAAGTCGAACTGCGTACTGCGCTTGTTGCCGAAGCCGATGAACTGCCAGAACAGCGGCAGCTTGGCCGCCTTGCAGAGATAGCGTTCCGCCGCGTGCTTGCTGATCGGGCCGCCGTCCGTCTGGAAGACGACGAGCGCGGGGGCGGTCGAGCCGCTGTCGATGTAGTGGTCGATGACGGCGTCCATGGCCACGTGGTAGCTGGTCTTCCCCATGTGTCCGAGGCCCGCCACGATCGCGTCGACCCGGCCACGGTGGTTGTCCAGGTCTATGTCGGTGACGGCGTCGACGTCGGTGGAGAAGAAGAGGACGGGCACCCGGCCGTCGTCGTCCAGATGCGCCGAAAGCCCCAGCACCCGGTCGGCCAGGGCCTGGACACTGCCGTCCTTGTAGTACTCCCTCATGGAGCCGGAGTAGTCGAGCACCAGGTAGACCGCGGCTCGCACGCCGCCCATGCCGTGCTTCGTCAGCGAGACCGAGGCGCTCTTGTAGAGGCTGACCAGCGCGGGTGCGGTCTCCTCGATCTTGCGGAGACTGATGGCCGGACCTGTTGCGGCGGACGAGCCGGCCATGCGGATTCTCCGATCCTCGACATGTCAGACCCTGAGCGTAAGGCACCCGGATATGCCCGGGGCGGCAGTGTTCGCTATCTTGATCGCCGCCGTCCCCACCGGCCGCTCGTGTTCGCCCACCTGTGAAGGAGCCTGCTGTGGAGGCCGCGGTCACCACCTGTTATCGCCATCCGTCGTACGAGACGTATGTGAGCTGCACCCGCTGTGAGCGGTTCATCTGCCCCGACTGCATGCGTGAGGCCGCTGTCGGCCACCACTGCGTGGAGTGCGTGAAGGAGGGGCAGCGTTCGGTCCGGCAGGCGCGCACGGTGTTCGGCGGTGCGGTGTCGAGGACCGCGGTGCCGATCGTCACGTATGTGCTGATGGGCCTGAACATCCTGGCGTATCTGGGCGAGTTGGTCCGTCCGGGGATCGTCGACCGGTTCGCGATGCTCGGCGCGGGGCTGACCGGCCCGGACGGAGGCCAGTACGTGTACGGGGCCGGGGACTTCCCCGGCTTCGATGTGATCGGTGTGGTGGACGGCGAGTGGTACCGGCTGCTGACCGGGGCCTTCCTGCATCTCCCGCCGGGCGAGTCGTCGTTCGGCTCACTGCCGTTCGGAGTGCTGCACATCCTCTTCAACATGTACGCGCTGTGGAATCTGGGCCGGGTCGTCGAGGAGCAGCTGGGCAGGGCCCGTTACCTCGCGCTGTATCTGCTGTCCGGGCTGGGCGGTTCGGTCCTGGTGTATCTGATCGCGCCGTTCGACGGCACGGTGGGTGCCTCGGGTGCGGTCTTCGGTCTCGGTGCGGCGTTCTACGTCATCAACCGGCGCCTCGGCCGCGATATGCAGGCGGTGAACCGGTTCATGGCCGGCTTCCTGATCTGGATGCTGATCTCGGCCGGATTCACCTCGTGGCAGGGACACCTGGGCGGGCTGCTTACGGGCGGCATCGTCACGCTCGCGTACGCGTACGCCCCGGCGCAACGGCGTACGACGGTCCAGGTCGCCGCGGGTGCGGTGCTGCTCGCCGTACTGGTGCTGCTGGTGGTGCTCAAGACGTCCGCGCTGTCGGGGTGAGCCTTCAACCCGCCCCGGAACGCGCCACGGCGCCTGCCGAAATCGTCCGGTCGGGGACGGGCAGGCGCCGTGCTCAGTTCCGTACGCCGTTGTACGGGACATCCTGGGTGCCGTGATCAGACCGTCAGGGCACGGTCCGTCGGGCGGATCGGGGCCGGCAGGGCGCTGGCTCCGGTCAGGAAGCGGTCCACACCGCGCGCCGCGGAGCGGCCCTCGGCGATGGCCCACACGATGAGGGACTGGCCGCGGCCCGCGTCACCGGCGACGAAGACTCCGTCGACGTTGGTGGCGTAGTCCGCGTCGCGCGCGACATTGCCGCGCTCGTCGAGCTCCAGGCCGAACTGCTGGACCAGGCCGTTGGCCTGGTCGGTGCCGGTGAAGCCCATGGCCAGGGTGATCAGCTGTGCGGGGATCGTCCGCTCGGTGCCGGGCTTCTGCTCCAGCTTACCGTCCTTGAATTCCACCTCGACCAGGTGCAGGGCCTGGACGTTGCCGTCCTCGTCGCCCTCGAAGTGGGTGGTGGAGACGGAGTAGACCCTCTCGCCCCCCTCCTCGTGCGCGGAGGTGACCTTGTAGAGCATCGGGAAGGTCGGCCAGGGCTGGTTGGCGTTACGGTCCTCGCCCGGCCGGGGCATGATCTCCAGCTGGGTGACGGAGAGCGCGCCCTGGCGGTGGGCCGTGCCGACGCAGTCGGCGCCGGTGTCGCCGCCGCCGATGACGACGACGTGCTTGCCCTCGGCGGTGATCGGGGAGACCGTCAGGTCGCCCTCCTGCACCTTGTTGGCGAGCGGCAGGTACTCCATGGCGAAGTGCACGCCGTTCAGCTCACGGCCCGGGACGGGCAGGTCGCGGGAGACGGTGGCACCGGCGGCGATGACGACCGCGTCGTACCGGCGGCGAAGCTTGGCGGCGTCGATGTCCTTGCCGATCTCCACCTCCGTACGGAACTTGGTGCCTTCCGCGCGCATCTGCTCGATGCGGCGGTTGATGTGCGACTTCTCCATCTTGAACTCGGGGATGCCGTACCGGAGAAGACCTCCGATGCGGTCCGCGCGCTCGAAGACGGCGACCGTGTGGCCGGCCCGGGTGAGCTGCTGGGCCGCGGCGAGACCCGCCGGGCCCGAACCGATGACGGCGACGGTCTTGCCGGAGAGCCGATCGGGCGGCTGCGGGGTGACGTCGCCGCTGTCCCACGCCTTGTCGATGACGGAGACTTCGACGTTCTTGATGGTGACGGCCGGCTGGTTGATGCCTAGCACGCACGCCGACTCACAGGGAGCCGGGCAGAGCCGCCCGGTGAACTCCGGGAAGTTGTTCGTGGCGTGCAGGCGCTCGGACGCCGCCGCCCAGTCCTCGCGGTAGGCGTAGTCGTTCCACTCGGGGATGAGGTTTCCGAGCGGGCAGCCGTTGTGGCAGAACGGGATGCCGCAGTCCATGCAGCGGCCGGCCTGCTTGCTGATGATCGGGAGCAGCGAGCCCGGAACGTAGACCTCGTTCCAGTCCTTGACGCGCTCGCCCACGGGGCGGGTCTTGGCGACCTCGCGCCCGGTGGTCAGGAAGCCCTTGGGGTCAGCCATTGGTCGCCGCCTCCATCATCTTCTCGGTGGTCTCCTGTTCGGAGAGACCGGCGAGCTCAGCGGCGTCCTTGGCGGCGAGCACTGCCTTGTAGGTGGACGGGATGATCTTGCTGAAGCGGGCCACCGCGGTGTCCCACTCGGCAAGCAGCTTCTCGGCGACCGTGGAACCGGTCTCCTCCTGGTGGCGGCGCACGACATCGTGCAGCCACTGCTTGTCGGTGTCGCAGAGGGTCTCGATCGCGCCGAGGTTGCCGACGTTGACGTTGTCGCGGTCCAGGTCGACGACGTATGCGACACCGCCCGACATACCTGCGGCGAAGTTGCGTCCGGTCTCGCCGAGTACGACGGCGTGACCGCCGGTCATGTACTCGCAGCCGTGGTCGCCCACGCCTTCCGAGACGACCGTCGCGCCGGAGTTGCGGACGCAGAACCGTTCGCCGGTCCGGCCGCGCAGGAACAGCTCGCCGCCGGTGGCGCCGTAGGCGATGGTGTTGCCCGCGATGGTGGAGTACTCGGCAAGGTGGTCGGCGCCACGGTCCGGGCGGACGACGACTCGGCCGCCGGAGAGGCCCTTGCCGACGTAGTCGTTGGCGTCGCCCTCCAGGCGCAGCGTCACACCGCTCGGCAGGAACGCGCCGAAGGACTGGCCGGCGGAGCCGGTGAACGTGATGTCGATGGTGTCCTGCGGCAGACCGGCGCCGCCGAACTTCTTCGTCACCTCGTGGCCGAGCATGGTGCCGACGGTCCGGTTGATGTTCCGGATCGCGATCTGGGCCCGGACGGGCTGGGCGGCCTCGGCGCTCTCCGCGTTCAGGGCGTCGGCGGCAAGCTTGATCAGCTCGTTGTCGAGGGCCTTGGCGAGACCGTGGTCCTGCTCGACCAGCTGGTGCCGGGCGGTGCCTTCGGGCAGCTCGGGGACGTAGAACAACGGCTCCAGGTCGAGGCCCTGCGCCTTCCAGTGCGTGATCGCACGGTCGGTGTCGAGCAGCTCGGCGTGGCCGACGGCCTCTTCGATCGTACAGAAGCCCAGCTCGGCGAGGAGCTCACGGACTTCCCTGGCGATGAACTCGAAGAAGTTGACGACGTACTCGGCCTTGCCGGAGAACCGGCTCCGAAGGACCGGGTTCTGGGTGGCAATGCCGACCGGGCAGGTGTCCAGGTGACAGACGCGCATCATGACGCAGCCGGAGACGACGAGCGGCGCGGTCGCGAAACCGAACTCCTCGGCGCCCAGCAGCGCGGCGATGATGACGTCGCGGCCGGTCTTCAGCTGGCCGTCGGTCTGCACGACGATACGGTCGCGCAGGCCGTTGAGCAGCAGGGTCTGCTGGGTCTCGGCGAGGCCGAGCTCCCAGGGACCGCCCGCGTGCTTCAGCGAGGTGAGTGGGGATGCGCCCGTTCCGCCGTCGTGGCCGGAGATCAGGACGACGTCCGCGTGCGCCTTGGAGACACCCGCGGCGACCGTGCCGACGCCGACCTCGGAGACCAGCTTCACGTGGATGCGGGCCGCCGGGTTGGCGTTCTTGAGGTCGTGGATCAGCTGAGCCAGGTCCTCGATGGAGTAGATGTCGTGGTGCGGCGGCGGCGAGATCAGACCGACACCCGGGGTGGAGTGGCGGGTCTTGGCGACCCACGGGTAGACCTTGTGGCCGGGCAGCTGGCCGCCCTCGCCGGGCTTGGCACCCTGCGCCATCTTGATCTGGATGTCGTCCGCGTTGACCAGGTACTCGCTGGTCACACCGAAGCGGCCGGAGGCGACCTGCTTGATGGACGAGCGGCGCGCCGGGTCGTACAGCCGGTCGGCGTCCTCGCCGCCCTCACCGGTGTTGGACTTGCCGCCCAGCTGGTTCATGGCGATGGCAAGGGTCTCGTGCGCCTCGCGGGAGATCGAGCCGTACGACATGGCGCCGGTGGAGAAGCGCTTGACGATGTCGGAGACGGACTCGACCTCGTCGATCGGGATCGGCTCACGGCCGCTCTTGCCGTTCTCATTTGTCTTCAGGCCGAACAGGCCACGGAGCGTCATCAGGCGCTCGGACTGCTCGTTCACCCGGTCCGTGTACTTCTTGAAGATGTCGTACCGCTTGTTGCGCGTGGCGTGCTGGAGGCGGAAGACCGTCTCCGGGTCGAACAGGTGGGGCTCGCCCTCGCGGCGCCACTGGTACTCGCCGCCGATCTCCAGCGCGCGGTGGGAGGCGGAGATGCCGGAGGCGGGGTAGCCCTTGGCGTGCCGGGCGGCGACCTCCTTGGCGACGACGTCGAGTCCGGCGCCGCCGATCTTGGTGGCGGTGCCGTTGAAGTACTTCGCGACGAAGTCCCTGTCCAGGCCGACGGCCTCGAAGACCTGGGCGCCTCGGTAGGAGGCGACGGTGGAGATGCCCATCTTGGACATGACCTTCAGGACGCCCTTGCCGAGCGCGTGGATCAGGTTCCGGATGGCCTTCTCGGGCTCGACGCCCTCGATGAACGTACCGGCGCGGACCAGGTCCTCGACGGACTCCATCGCCAGGTACGGGTTGACCGCGGCGGCGCCGTAACCGATCAGCAGCGCGACGTGGTGGACCTCGCGGACGTCTCCGGCCTCGACCAGCAGACCCACCTGGGTGCGCTGCTTGGTGCGGATGAGGTGGTGGTGGACGGCCGAGGTGAGCAGCAGCGACGGGATCGGCGCGTGCTCGGCGTCGGAATGCCGGTCGGACAGGACGATCAGACGGGCGCCGTCCTCTATGGCGACGTCGACCTCGGTGCAGATCTGCTCGATCCGCGCCGCGAGGGCATCGCCGCCGCCGCCGACCCGGTAGAGACCGGAGAGCGTGGCGGCCTTCATGCCCGGCATGTCGCCGTCTGCGTTGATGTGTATCAGCTTGGCCAGCTCGTCGTTGTCGATCACGGGGAACGGCAGCGTGACGCTGCGGCACGACGCGGCGGTCGGCTCCAGCAGGTTGCCCTGCGGGCCGAGCGTGGAGCGCAGCGAGGTGACGAGCTCCTCGCGGATGGCGTCCAGCGGCGGGTTGGTGACCTGCGCGAACAGCTGGGTGAAGTAGTCGAAGAGCAGCCGCGGGCGCTCGGACAGGGCGGCGATCGGCGAGTCCGTACCCATGGAGCCGAGCGGCTCGCCGGCGGTGCGGGCCATCGGCGCGAGGATGACGCGGAGCTCTTCCTCGGTGTAGCCGAAGGTCTGCTGGCGGCGGGTGACGGAGGCGTGCGTGTGCACGATGTGCTCCCGCTCGGGGAGGTCCTCCAGCTCGATCTCGCCGGTCTGCAGCCACTCCTCGTACGGCTGCTCGGCGGCGAGGGCGGCCTTGATCTCGTCGTCCTCGATGATGCGGCCCTCGGCCGTGTCGACGAGGAACATCCTGCCGGGCTGGAGGCGGCCCTTGCGAACGACCTTCGCGGGGGCGATGTCCAGGACACCGACTTCGGAGGAGAGCACGACGAGGCCGTCGTCGGTGACCCAGTAGCGGCCGGGACGCAGACCGTTGCGGTCCAGGACCGCGCCGACCTGGGTGCCGTCGGTGAAGGTGACGCAGGCCGGGCCGTCCCAGGGCTCCATCATCGTGGAGTGGTACTGGTAGAAGGCGCGGCGGGCCGAATCCATGGCGTTCATGGATTCGGGGCTCTCCCACGCCTCGGGGACCATCATCAGCACCGAGTGGGGCAGCGAACGGCCGCCGAGGTGGAGCAGCTCCAGGACCTCGTCGAAGGAGGCGGAGTCGGAGGCGTCGGGGGTGCAGACGGGGAAGATCCGGTCCAGCTGCGCAGCCCCGAAGAGGCTGGAGGCGAGCTGGGACTCGCGGGCCTTCATCCAGTTGCGGTTGCCCTTGACCGTATTGATCTCGCCGTTGTGCGCGACGAAGCGGTACGGGTGGGCGAGCGGCCAGCTCGGGAAGGTGTTCGTGGAGAAGCGCGAGTGCACCAGTGCGACGGCGGTGGCGAAGCGGCGGTCGGAGAGGTCCGGGAAGAACGGCTCCAGCTGCCCCGTGGTGAGCATGCCCTTGTAGACGATCGTGCGGGCGGACAGCGAGGGGAAGTACACCCCGGCCTCCCGCTCGGCACGCTTGCGCAGGACGAAGGCCTTGCGGTCGAGCGCGATGCCGGTGCTCTCGCCGTCCGCAACGAAGAGCTGGCGGAACTCGGGCATGGTGGCGCGGGCGCCGTTGCCGAGGATGTCCGGGGTGACCGGGACCTCGCGCCAGCCCAGGACCTTGAGGCCCTCCTCGGCGGAGATCTTCTCCAGCTTCCGGACGGCCTCGGTGGAGTCGGCCGCGGGCAGGAAGGCGATTCCGACGGCGTAGGCACCGGCCTCGGGGAGGTCGAAGGCGACCTCGTCGCGGAGGAAGGCGTCCGGGACCTGGAGGAGGATTCCGGCGCCGTCGCCGGAGTCGGGCTCGGATCCGGTGGCACCGCGGTGTTCGAGGTTGCGCAGTACGGTCAGCGCCTGCTCGACCAGCTCATGGCTGGCCACACCGGTCAGAGTGGCCACGAACCCGACGCCACAGGCGTCGTGCTCGTTACGGGGGTCGTACATCCCCTGCTGGGCGGGGCGACCGTCCATGGGCGACCAGGCGTCGGTACGCATCGGCTCTCCCGTCGTCGTCGTGGCATATGCAGTGCCGAGGGACGACGTTGGCCCTCTGCGAAATTTCATGCAGGCTTACATCATGGGGCGCTTCTCAAGAAGCGGATAGCTCGTTCCAACATGCGGACACCGTGCGAGGCGGTGGGGTTGGGTCGCTGTCGGAGAATCGGCGCCCGGGGAGAACCAGAGAGCAGGCGTCGTTGCCCGCGGTGTCTACGGCTCATGCCCGATGACAAAGCAAACGAAACCGCCAGGTAACGGCTAATTATGTGTAACCCTGTATAGAGACTCATTTTACGTCGGGCGAAGCCGTCCGCCCAGAGGCCGGCGCCAAGACGTACGTCACACGGATGGCGGACAGGCTACGGAAACGGGACCGACCGGCGTTCGAGGGCAAAGCCTCGGCCGGGCGGGTCCGTGTTCACGCTCCCACGGAGGGGCACTAGCTTCCGACGGCCACACCGAACAGCGTGCCCAGACCGTAGGTGATCGCCGCCGCGGCCCCGCCCAGCACCAGCTGACGCAGCCCGCTGTACAGCCAGCTGCGCGCCGTCACCCTGGCCACCACCGCACCGCAGGCGAACAGCCCGACCAGTGCGAGCAGCACGGCCGGCCACAGCGCGCTCGCACCGAGCAGATACGGCAGTACGGGCAGCAGTGCCCCCAGCGCGAACGCGCCGAACGACGACACGGCGGCGACGAGCGGCGAAGGCAGATCGCCCGGATCGATGCCGAGCTCCTCACGAGCGTGGATCTCCAGGGCCTGCTCCGGGTCGCGCGACAGCTGCCGCGCGACCTCACGGGCGAGCTTGGGCTCGACGCCACGGGACTCGTAGAGCTCGGCGAGCTCCCGCTCCTCGTCGTTGGGGTGCTTACGCAACTCGCGCCGCTCGATGTCGAGTTCGGCCTCGACGAGCTCGCGCTGCGAGGCGACGGAGGTGTATTCGCCGGCCGCCATGGAGAACGCACCGGCGGCCAGGCCCGCCAGACCGGTGATCACAATCGTCTGCTGGGAGACGGCACCGCCCGCGACGCCCGTCATCAGCGCGAGGTTGGAGACCAGCCCGTCCATGGCGCCGAACACCGCCGGGCGCAGCCAGCCGCCGTTCACATCGCGGTGGGTGTGGTTGTCGCGGTGCGCCTCGTGCAGCACGGCGTCGGTCTCGATGATGGACACAGCTCTCCCCTTCTCCGGCAGCGGGCGTCACCCGCCCCGCCCCCGCTCAACACCATCGAAAGTACGCACGAAAAAGGCCCCCCGCCAGCAAGGCAGGCCGTACTTACCTGCCACTGCGATCAGTAAGTACGACCTGGCTTACCGCCTCTGAGCCGTCATCCGACTGGCCCTTTTGTTGCGATTATCGGCCTCTGTCGGGGCTCCGCGTGGCACAGATCGAACAGGTACGAAAACTGGCTCGGTGTGAGCGAAGGGTCGACGCGATGGAGTTGATTGCAGGAAATCCGGCAGAGCCGCGGACGGGCGGTACGCAGACGGCGGTACGGGGCGGGGCGGACCGGGGCGAGGTGTCGCAGGGAGACCTGGGCGACCGGGCCCGGGGCTCCCTGCTCGGTCTCGCGGTCGGTGACGCGCTGGGCGCACCGGCGGAGAATCTGCGGCCGTCCGAGATCCGTCGTCGATGGGGCCGGATCGAGGGCTTCGTGAGCGACGACCCCGCGGGTACGGACGACACGGAGTACGCGATCTTCTCCGGGCTGCTGCTCGCCCGGCACGGTTCGGCGCTGACCGTCACCCATGTGGAGCGGGCCTGGCATCTGTGGATCGCCGACCTGGACGAGGGGCCGTTCCGCGGCGCCGGGTTCAGTGAGCGGGGCACGCTGGAGAATCTGCGCCGGGGCCTCGCCGCCCCGATCTCCGCCCAGCACCGGCACGCCTGGAGCGACGGCCTCGCGATGCGGGCGGCGCCGTTCGGCGTCTTCGCGGCGGGCCGGCCGGACGAGGCGGCGCGGCTGGTCGCGGTGGACGGGCGGGTCAGCCATGACGGGGAGGGCATCTACGGCGGCCAGGCGGTGGCAGCCGGGGTGGCCGCTGCGATGGCGGGTGCCGGGGTCGCCTCGGTGATCGCCGCCGCACTGTCCGTCGTTCCCATGGACTCCTGGACGGCGCGCTCGCTGCGGCGCGCGGTGGCGACCGCACAGCGCACGTACCCCGACCGGCTCACCAGGGAACGCGCGGTGCGCTCCGCGGTGGTCGTCGGCGGCTACCCGTGGACGGACCTGGCGCCCGAGGCGGTCGGCCTGGCCTTCGGCGCGTTCGCGGCGGCGCGCGGCGACTTCCGTACGGCGGTGCTGACCGCGGTCAACATGGGCCGCGACGCGGACACGACGGCCGCGGTGGCAGGGGCCCTGGCCGGCGCCCTGCACGGGGCGTCCGCCATTCCCCGGCACTGGGCGGAGGCGATCGGCCCGGTCCGGGGCAGCTGCCTGCCGTCGATGCGGGGCTACCACGTCCTGGACATCGCGGAGTTGCTCACCCCGGAGGACGCGGACGAGGCGTACGAGAGCGCGCGGGGCGACGCCGGTACGCCGGAGGGCGGCCCGGCACGGCACACCGGCACCGGCACCGGCACCGAGTACGCGCCGCCCGGCGCCCCGTCCGCCACCTCACCCACCACAGGCAAAACGGTGGTGGAGCGATGACCACCGCGCGCGGCACTCAGCACGACCCCCACCGGGACGCCCCCCGCGCCCCCGCCTCCCCGGCCGCTCGTCTGCGTACCCGTCCCGCCCCCGGGCACAGGGCCCGGATCGAGGGGCTGTTGCTCGGGCTCGCCTCCGGGGACGCCGCCGGGTGGCCCGCCGCGCGGCACCGGGCCAGCCGGATGCCCGAGTGGACCCGGCGCCTCACCCGGGAGCTCGACACCTTCGCCGAGCAGAACGCCACGACCACGCTGCCCGTCCCCATCGCGCTCAACCAGCCGCCCGAACCCCTGCGGCTCGGGCCCTCCGACGACGCCGAATGGGCGGCGTTCGCCGCCGGAACCGTGCTCGCCTCGGCGACCGGTCCGCTGCACGGGCTGTCCCCCGGACGCCGGATGCGGGCCGCCGTCGACGTCGCCTGGAACGCACTGGCGGCCGAGGTCGCCGCGGCTGCCGCCCGTGCCCCCGAGGTCGAGTCCGCGGTGCTTCCGCTGCGCGCCCGGATCTCGGTGCGGGCCGGGCTCGGCAATCTCGCCGCTGGATTGCGCCCGCCCGCCACCGGTCACGACAACCCGCACTACTTCGACGACGCGGCCTGCGTACGGGCCGCCGTGCTCGCAGTGGTCCACCCCGCGGACCCGGCCGCCGCCGCCGACCTCGCCGAGTTCGATGCTCGCTACACCCAGGACGGCGACGGTGTGCACGGTGCCCGCGCGATGGCGGCCGCGATCGCTCAGGCGCTGGGCGGTGCGGATGTGGACACCGCGGTGAACGCCGCACTCGCCCAGCTCCCCGACGGCACGGAGATCGCCCGCAACGCCGCCCACGCCGTCCGGATCGCCCGTGCCTTCGTCGGCGAGGCGGCGGGCGCGTTCGCTGTCGTACCGGTGCTGGAGCATCAGATCGTCGACCACGTCTACAGCTACGGGATCGCCGCCGCCGAGACCGTCCCGGTGGCCCTGGCCCTGGCCACCGCGGCCCGCGGCCAGATCGCCCAGGCCGTTCCCGCGGCGGCGTGCCTGTCGCGCGTGGCCGACTCGGCGCCCGCCCTGGCCGGCGCACTGACCGGTGCGCTCGGCGGCATCGGCGCCGTCCCGGACGGCTGGCGCGAGTCCTGCCGCACCCTGGCGGGATGTGCGCTGCCCCGGCTCGCGGGGACCGATCTCATCGAACTCGCCGGGCTGCTGGCAGACACGGAACCGAAGCCTGCGGGTGGACAATTCGGACATGACATCCACGACGCCCCTGCGGTCCGAGGCGAGGACCACGGCACTCACACTTGATGAACGGATCACGGGAGCGCTCGTCGGCGCCGCGGTCGGCGACGCGCTCGGCGGTCCGGTCGAGGGCCGGTCCCCCGAGCAGATCGTGGCACGCCACGGCGGGCGGATCAGCGGCATCGTCGGCCCGTGGGACGGCGACGACTGGCGTACGGCCCGCCCCATCGCCCCGTACCACAAGGGCGACGGACACGTCACCGACGACACCTTGATGACCCATGCGCTGGTACGGGTGTACGGCGCCGTGCGCGACCATCTCGACGCGTACGCGGTCGCCGGCCATCTCGTGCCGGAGCTGATCTCCACCCCGCGCTGGATCCCGGAGCTGGAGGCCGACGCGCTGCCGCTCCAGCGGATCTTCCTCGCCGAGAAGTGGATCGTCGCGCGGCTGCACTACGGCCATGTCGATCCGCGCGAGGCGGGCTCCGGAAACATCGTCAACTGCGGCGCGGCGATGTACATGGCACCGGTCGGCCTGGTCAACGCCGCCCACCCGCAGGCCGCGTACGCCGAGGCGCTGGATGTCGCCGGTGCCCATCAGTCCTCCTACGGCAGGGAGGCGGCCGGAGTCTTCGCGGCGGCCGTCGCCGCCGCCTGCATCCCGGACGCGACGCCCGCCACCGTCGTCGACACCTGTCTGTCGCTCGCCAAGGACGGCACCCGGTCCGCCATCGAGGCGGTATGCGAAGTGGCCGTCCGGCACCGCGACTTCGACTCGGCGCTGACCCCGCTGCGTACCGCCGTAGCCCCCTTCGACACCGTCGGCCCGGACTACCGCGCCCCGTCCCTCGGCGCCCGTCGGCCGTCCCGGCTGCACTCCATCGAGGAGCTCCCGATCGCGCTCGGCATGCTGCTCGTCGCGGACGGCGACTACGGGCACACGGTCCTCGGCTCGGTCAACTACGGCCGGGACTGCGACTCGATCGCCACGATGAGCGGCGCGATCGCGGGCGCGCTCCACGGCGAGCAGGCGATCTGCGCCACCTGGGTGAAAACGGTCGCCGAGGCCAGCCGGCTCGATCTGCACGCCCCCGCGCGGGCCCTGGCCGACGTCGCCCGCGAGGTGTACGTACGGGACACGGCCCGGCGCCGCGCGCACGAGTCGGCGTTCGCCACGCTGGTGGGGACGCCATGAACGTACGGGTGACATGGGTGCAGCCCGAGGACCTGGTCGGGCACGAGCTGCGCCAGGCGGCCGAGGACGGGCGGGACGCACGGGCCATCGCGCGCCGGTGGTACGAGGCGGGCGGCGCCCCCGCCCCGGAGCGCGCGGGTGCGTCGACCCCCGCGGCACCCGAGCTGCGCGCGCTCGCCGAGCGGCTGCTCGACGAACTCGCCCTGCTGGAATCCCCGTTGGAGGCGGACGAGCCGACGGAGCTGACCGCGATCCGGGCCGCCTGCCCGGACTGGCCGGCCCCGCGCACCGACCCCCCGCCGCCGGTGGGTCAGGACCGGCTGCACGCCGCCTGGCTGGGCCGGGCCGCCGGCTGTCTGCTCGGCAAACCAGTCGAGAAACTGCCGCTCGCCGGCATCCGCGCACTGGCCCGCGCCACCGGCAACTGGCCGCTGACCACCTGGTTCACCGCCAAGGGGCTGCCCGCCGAACTGGCCGCCACCTACCCCTGGAACCGTCGCTCCGCACCCACCTCCCTGGCCGAGAACATCGATGGCATGCCGGAGGACGACGACCTCAACCACCCCCTCCTTACTTTCCTGTTGCTCCAGCGGTACGGCCCGTCCTTCACCACTTGCGATCTCGCCCGGCTCTGGCTCGACGAACTCCCGGCCGGCCGGACGTTCACCGCCGAACGGGTCGCGTACCGCAATCTGCTCGACGGGATCGAGCCCCCGCACACCGCCAGGTACCGCAACCCGTTCCGGGAGTGGATCGGTGCGCAGATCCGGGCCGATGTGCACGGCTGGACACACCCGGGCGACCCGTCGGCCGCGGCGGAGCAGGCGCATCGGGACGCGGTCCTCACCCACACCGCCAACGGGGTGTACGGGGCGATGTTCACCGCCGCGGCGCTCGCCGAGGCGGCCGGCGGTGAGAGTGATGTGCACGGGTGTCTGGCCGCCGGACTGCGTGTCGTGCCGCCGCGTTCACGGTTCGCGCACGCGGTGCGTTTCGGTGTCGGCGCGGCCCGCGGCGAGGGCGGCTTCGACGCGGTGGCCGATCGGCTGCACTCCGAGTACGGCAGCTACCACTGGGTCCATGTGCTGCCCAATGCCGCACTGCTCGCCGCTGCCCTCACGCACGCCGACGGCGACTTCTCCGGCTCCATCTGCCGTGCGGTGTCCGGTGGTTGGGATACCGACTCGAACGGCGCGACCGCCGGTTCGCTCGCCGGTCTGCTGGCCGGGGCCCCGAAGCGGCTGCCCGACCGCTGGACCACCCCGCTGAAGAACCGCCTCGCCACGTCCGTCCGCGGTTTCGACTCCATCGGCTTCGACACACTCGCCGAACAGACCCACCGGCTCACCCACAAGGAGGCACTCCGCCCATGACCGGCATCGCGGTGCTCGGCAGCACCAATATGGACCTTGTCGCATACGTCGCACGGGCTCCTGAGCGCGGAGAGACCGTCACCGGACGGGAGTTTCGCACCATCCCCGGCGGCAAGGGTGCCAACCAGGCCGTCGCCGCCGCCCGTGCGGGTGGCGAGGTGATGATGATCGGCGCGGTCGGCGACGACGCGTACGGCGCCCTGCTGCGGTCCAGCCTGGAGCACGCCGGCGTCGACACCGATCTGCTGCACACCACAAAAGGCCCCAGCGGCACCGCGCACATCGTCGTCGACGACATGGGCTCCAACTCCATCGTGGTGATCCCCGGCGCCAACGGCACCGTCACCGCTCTGGGCCCCGGCGAAATGGCCGCCATCGCCGGAGCCGATCTGCTGCTCCTCCAGCTGGAGTTGCCGATGTCCGCAGTGATGGAGGGCGCGCGGGTGGCCCACGCCCAGGGCGTACGGACCATCCTCACCCCGTCCCCCGTACAGCCCCTGCCTTCCGAACTCCTCGACTGCATCGATCTGCTGATCCCCAACGAGCACGAGGCGACCGCACTCACCGGCGCCGCGGACCCCCGTGCGGCAGCACAGGTCCTGCTCAGCCAGGTCCCGGCTGTCATCGTCACACTCGGCTCGAAGGGCTGCCTCCACGCGGCCCGGGGCAGCGAGCCCATCCTCTTTCCCGCCCCCGAGGTCAACGCCGTCGACACCACCGGGGCCGGGGACACCTTCGTCGGCACGCTCTCCGTGGCCCTCGGCGAGCGGCGGCCCGTAGCGGAGTCACTGGCCTGGGCGTCGACCGCCGCCGCGCTCTGCGTACAGAGGCCGGGCGCCTCGACCTCCATGCCGTACCGCAGCGAGATCGACGCCGCATGAACGCGATCGCGCAGGCACCCCTGACCGGACTGCGGGTCATCGACCTCGCCACGCTCTTCGCGGGACCCCTCTCCGCCACCATGCTCGGCGACTTCGGCGCCGAGGTGATCAAGGTCGAGCATCCGCGCAAGCCCGATCCGTCGCGCGGGCACGGCCCCACGAAGGACGGCGTCGGGCTGTGGTGGAAGCTGCTCGGCCGCAACAAGCGCAATATGACCCTCGATCTCTCCAGCCCAGGCGGGCGCGAGATCCTGCTCCGGCTGGCCGCCGGGACCGATGTGATCATCGAGAACTTCCGGCCCGGGACGCTGGAGCGCTGGGGCCTCGGCTGGGCGGAGCTGCACGCCGTCAACCCGCGGCTGGTGCTGGCCAGGGTCACCGGCTTCGGCCAGTTCGGCCCGTACGCGCGCCGCCCCGGTTTCGGCACCCTGGCCGAGGCGATGAGCGGATTCGCCGCTATCACCGGGGAGCCGGACGGGCCGCCCACGCTGCCGCCGTTCGGGCTCGCCGACTCGATCGCGGCGCTGGCCACCGCGTACGCCGTGATGGCCGCGCTCGCCGGACGCGACAGGACCGGGGAGGGACAGATCGTCGACATGGCGATCATCGAGCCGATCCTGACCGTGCTCGGCCCCCAGCCGGTCTGGTACGACCAGCTCGGCTACGTACAACCACGCACCGGCAACCGCTCCCGGAACAACGCCCCGCGCAATGCGTACCGCACATCGGACGGGCACTGGGTGGCCGTCTCCACCTCCGCGCAGTCGATCGCCGAGCGGGTCATGCATCTGGTCGGCCGGGCCGAGCTGATCGACGAACCCTGGTTCGGCTCCGGCACCACCCGCGCAGAGCACTCCGACGAGCTCGACGAGGCGGTCGGCAACTGGATCGCCCGGCACACCCGTGAGGACGCGGTCGCCGCGTTCGAGAAGGCGGAGGCGGCGATCGCGCCCATCCACGACATCCGGGACGTGATGGAGGACCCGCAGTACCGGGCCCTGGACTCCGTCACCGAGATCGACGACCCGGAGCTGGGGCCGCTGCGGATGCAGAACGTGCTGTTCCGTCTCTCGGGGACACCGGGCGCGATCCGCTGGGCGGGCCGGCCACACGGTGCGGACACCGACGAGATCCTCACCGGGCTGGGTCTGTCGGGCCCGGAGATCGCCGCGCTGCGGGCGGAGCACGTCCTGTGACGGCGGCAGTCCCCCTCACCCTGCTGTACGTCCCCGGGGACCGGCCCGAGGTGGTGCGCAAGGCGCGCGACTCGGGAGCGGATGTGGTGATCGTCGATCTGGAGGACGCGGTCGCACAGGACCGCAAGGAGTACGCACGGTCCGCCACCACCGAGCTTCTGTCCGAGGCGGTCGAGGAGACCGCCGTGCCGATCCATGTCCGGGTCCACACCGAGGTGGACATCCTCGCTCTGGCCGGGCTGCCGGGCCTCGCCGAACTCCGGCTGCCGAAGATCACACATGCGGCGTCCGTCCATCACATCGCGGCTGTGGCACCGGGGGTCGCGCTCTGTCCGCTGCTGGAATCGGCGCTCGGCATCGAGCACGCGTACACGGTCGCCGCCTCCCATCCCCAGGTCCGCTCCATCGCCCTGGGCGAGGCGGACCTCCGGGCCGATCTGGGGGTACGGGAGGACGCCGGGCTCGACTGGTCGCGCAGCCGGGTCGTGGTCGCCGCCCGCGCGGCCGGGCTCGCGCCACCCACCCAGTCCGTGTTCCCGGATGTACGGGACCTGGACGGCCTGCGGGCGTCCTGCGCGC
Organism: Streptomyces sp. NPDC002785; assembly: GCF_040295565.1. Taxonomy (NCBI): domain Bacteria; kingdom Bacillati; phylum Actinomycetota; class Actinomycetes; order Kitasatosporales; family Streptomycetaceae; genus Streptomyces; species Streptomyces sp. NPDC002785. Next base: position 41,347 of record NZ_JBEOVN010000042.1, read on the forward strand.
ATGGACGGGCGCTGGGTTTCCTGGGCCGGGCGGCGATCCATCCCCGCCAGCTCCCGGTCATCGAGCGGGCTTTCCGCCCGACGGTACAGGAGGTCGAGGCGGCACAGGAGATCGTGGCGGCGGCCGTGACGGACGAGGGCGCACTGGCTCTTCCCGACGGCCGATTCGTCGACGCGGCAGTAGTGGCATCGGCCCGCCGCACGCTGACGCTGGCAAGGAAGGAGGGGTGACGGAGGGAAATGACGGGTGGCGGTCGGTGACGGGCGGGATCCGGTGCGGGCCCACCCGCCTGACCGTTTCGTCCTCGATCGCCGACGGGCTCGATTGTGGCGTTGCGCCGTCGGTCGATCGAGGACACGCACGACCGCAGGCCGTAAAGCGTGGAGCCCCGAACCAGACCGGACGGTTCGGGGCCCCACCTGTCAAGCGCACACGGCTCAGCCGTTCTTCGCCGCCTCCGCGGTGCCGCTCTTCTCCGGCGCCTCCGCGGCGCTGTCCTCGGCGCGCCCGGCGTCACCGTCCGCGTCAGGGCCCGCATTCGCGTCGGACGCGATGGCACGGTCCGCGTCACGAGCGGCAGTGCCGTCCGCATCAACCGCGACGTCACCGCCCTCCGCGCCCTCACCGCCTTCGGCGTCCGCCGCGCCGGGCTCCACGATCTCCTCGCGCCCCGGCCGTACCTTCGCCGAAATCACGATGTACGTCACCGCCAGCACGAACACGATCAACGCGGTCCACACATTCAGACGCAGGCCCAGGATGTGGTGGGCCTCGTCGACCCGCATGTACTCGATCCAGCCCCGCCCCGCGCAGTACGCCGCGACGTACAGCGCGAACGCCCGCCCGTGTCCGAGCTTGAAGCGGCGGTCCGCCCAGATCACCAGCAGAGCGACGCCCACACACCACAGCGACTCGTACAAGAACGTCGGGTGGTACGTGCCGGCGACCCGGTTGGGACCTTCGCTGATCTTCAGTGCCCACGGCAGATCCGTCGGCTTGCCGTACAGCTCCTGGTTGAACCAGTTGCCCCAGCGGCCGATCGCCTGGGCGAAGGCGATGCCGGGGGCGAGCGCGTCGGCCCAGGCGGGCAGCGGGATCCCGCGGCGGCGGCAGCCGATCCAGGCACCGACCGCGCCGAGCGCGATCGCACCCCAGATACCGAGGCCGCCCTGCCAGATCTTGAAGGCGTCGACCCAGTTCTCACCGTCGCTGAAGTACAGCTGGTAGTCGGTGATGACGTGGTAGAGCCGGCCGCCGACGAGACCGAAGGGCACGGCCCAGACGGCGATGTCGGCAACGGTGCCGGTTCTGCCGCCCCGGGCGATCCAACGCTTGTTGCCGAACCAGACGGCGACAAAGACACCGATGATGATGCAGAACGCGTAGCCGCGGAGCGGGATCGGGCCGAGATCGATCACGCCGGTCGACGGGCTGGGAATGTAGGCAAGGTCCATGGCAGGGTCGACGCTACCTTGCCGGGTGGGGCGTACCGCAACCCACCCGACAACGTCTGGGTAACGGGCTGGTCATCTGTTCCCCCTGCCGGACACCGCTCAGGAGCCCGACGGCGCCGGGGTGACCGTGCCCGGTTTCTTGCCCTTGTTGGCCTCGGCGACCCACTTCTTCAGGTTCGGCACGGTCATCTGTTCGTTCCCCTTCTTCGGGAAGATCGGATCGCCATTGAGCAGCGCGGTCGGCGTGCCCCGGAATCCGCCCTTCACGAACGCCGCGTTGGACTTCTGGACCCAGTTGTCGTGCTTGCCGTCCTCCACACAGCTGCGGAAGGCGGTGGTGTCGAGTCCCGGGACCTTCCCGGAGAGCTCGATCAACTTGGCGTTGTCACCGAAGACGTCGTCGGTCTCCGGCGGCTGGTTGCGGTAGAGGACGTCGTGGTACGCGGAGAACTTGCCGACGTTCTGTGCGCAGGCCGCGGCGTTGGCCGCCCGCAGCGAGCCACTGCCGCCGATATTGCCGTCGATGATCGTGGCGAGGTGGTACTCGACCTTGATCTGTCCTGTGCGCTGCAGCTGGTGAAAGGTGTCCCGGAACGCGTTCTCGAACTGGGCGCAGACCGGGCAGCGGAAGTCCTCCCAGATGGTGAGCGTGGACGGGGCGTTGTCCGCGCCGACCTGGATGGCCAGGCTGTCCTTGCCGGTCGCACCGGACGGCGCGACGAGGGGGCCCGCCGTCTTGTTCTTGTCGCCCGTATTCGCGGCGATCACGCCGACGACGGCGGCCAGCGCCAGCACGCCCGCCAGGCCACCGCCGACGATCAGCATGCGCCTTCGGCGCTCGCGCGCCTTCTGGCGCTCCCGCTGCTGGACGAGCCGGTCTCGCGCGGCCCTTTTTCCCTGTTCGTTCTTCTCGCTCACACCCGCAGCAACGACCCGGGGAGGCACGTACGTGCCTCAGATCCGAACAGCACACGTCAGAACTC
>NZ_JBEOVN010000043.1:0-43619 GCF_040295565.1 Streptomyces sp. NPDC002785
GCATCACCCGAGTACATCCAGTACGCGGGTGATGCTCCGCCTTGCGATGCACCGCACCGGACGCCGCGAGCTTTCCGGCAAACCTTTCCGGTCACAGCACTAGACGGCGATCGCGACCTCGAAGAGGCCACCGGTCTGCGCCACGACCGTGCGGTCGGCGCTGCCGCCCGGGACGAGGGCGCGCAGCGTCCACGTGCCCTCGGCCGCGTAGAAGCGGAACTGTCCGGTCGCCGAGGTCGGGACCTCCGCGGTGAACTCGCCGGTCGAGTCCAGCAGGCGCACGTAACCGGTGACGGGCTCGCCGTCGCGGGTCACGCTGCCCTGGATGGTGGTCTCACCGGGCTTGATGGTCGAAGCGTCGGGGCCGCCGGCCTTTGCTCCACACATGGTGTTCTGTCCTTACGGGTCGGGGGTCGTGCTGGTCCGGGTCGTGCGGAGTTACTTGTTGGCGCCGAGCTCGATCGGCACGCCCACGAGGGAGCCGTACTCGGTCCACGAACCGTCGTAGTTCTTGACGTTCTCCTGGCCGAGCAGCTCATGCAGCACGAACCAGGTGAGCGCGGAGCGCTCGCCGATACGGCAGTACGCGATGGTGTCCTTCGCGAGGTCGACCTGCTCGTCCTCGTAGAGGGCCTTGAGCTCGTCGTCCGACTTGAAGGTGCCGTCGTCGTTGGCGTTCTTCGACCACGGGATGTTGCGGGCGGTCGGCACGTGGCCGGGGCGCTGGGACTGCTCCTGCGGGAGGTGCGCCGGGGCGAGCAGCTTGCCGCTGAACTCGTCGGGCGAACGCACGTCGACCAGATTCTGGATGCCGATCGCCTTCACGACCTCGTCGCGGTAGGCGCGGATCGACTCGTCCTGCGGCTGGGCCTTGTACTCGGTGGCCGGGCGGGACGGGATCTGGTCGCCGTCGACCAGGTCGCGGGAGTCGAGCTCCCACTTCTTGCGGCCGCCGTCGAGCAGGCGGACGTCCTGGTGACCGTAGACCTTGAAGTACCAGAACGCGTAGGACGCGAACCAGTTGTTGTTACCGCCGTACAGAACGACAGTGGTGTCGTTGCCGATGCCCTTCTCGGACAGCAGCTTCTCGAAGCCGGCCTGGTCAATGAAGTCACGGCGGACCGGGTCCTGAAGGTCCTTGGTCCAGTCGATCCGGATCGCGTTCTTGATGTGGTTCTTCTCGTATGCCGACGTGTCCTCGTCGACCTCGACGAGAGCGATCTTCGGGTCGTCGATGCGGGCCTCGACCCAGTCGGCGTCTACCAGGACGTCACTGCGGCTCATTCTGTTCTCCTCCGGGGCAGTTTGCGGCGAGATGGTGCGAGACGGTGCGGACGGTGCGTGCTGCGGATGCACGACGGCGCAGGGTGCGGCACACGTGCACAGGCGATCGGGACGGGCCCTGACGTCGGTCGAAGGGCCGGGAGGATGCGGGGCGCCGAAGGCTCCCGCTCAGACAGTGCGACAGAGCATGGCGGCGACGCGGCACAGGTCCACTGCCCGCCGCTTCGTGAGATCCGCCCGTCCCCGCTGTGGGAGACCGCCAATAGAGCACTGCATGGGACCGATCGTAGGGAGGTGCGGGCGCGCGTGTCACCGCCGTGTCGCATTACGAGACGCGATCGTCCGCGATGTGAGACGCGAGCAGCGTTACGGTGCCTCGCGCGTCACTCCCTCGACGTCGGTCCCTGCCAGCCATCTACAGATCGGACGCGACCGTCTCAGTATGTGGCGCGCAGGGCCGTTGAAGCCTCTGCCTGGTCGGTCTTGGACCGACCGGCAAATGGGGGGGTGGGGAGAAGGCAGCGGGGCTGGGTGCGTGCAACTGGACTGGGGTATGGCGGAGCCATGGTGATGGACAACGCGGCAGATGTGCGTGGCCGGCCCCGCGACGCCGCCCCCCATGTGCTGGCCGGTCTTATCCGGCGAGCTGTACGTCCGCGCCCGTCACCGAGATCTCCAGGCCGTCGGCGGTCGGCTGGACCTTCTGCAGCTTCAGACCGCTGGGCAGGCCGCCGACCTCCCGCTCGAAGTCGGTCTTCTTGCGCACCAGATCCTCCAGCCCGGGGATGCCCTCGCCGGGCACCTTGTCCGCGCGCACCTTGACCGTGTGGCCGTCGACCAGGGTGACGGTGGAGAGCACACTGCGCGAGAGCGGGCGGCCGAGCATGTCGACCGTGCCGGTCACCTTCACCTTGCCGTTGCCGCCGTACTCGCCGGCGACGCCGTCGCCGGCGGCCTCGGTCAAGTCCTCGTACGAGATGACGGCGGTGCCGGTGGCCCGGGCGGCGGTGGCGCTGGAGTAGCCGTCGGTGAACTTCACCTCGTGCAGCGCCGCGTTCATCCGGCTGATCCGGACCCTGCGGCCGCCTGTGTCGGTCTCGATGCCGGTGATCTTGACGTCGACCTCGTCAAGCTGCTCTCCGGCGAGCTGCGTCAGGAACGGAAATCCCCTGATGGAGACGTCCGTCGAGCCGATCGTGGCGCCGGTGACCTGGACCCGCCCCTCGACCTCCGACTCGGCGAAGTACACCGCCGCCCGGTCGACGGCGACGAAGATCCCGCCCAGAACCACCACTGTGACCAGCAGTATTCGCAGTGCACGCATGCCCGCTCTTCCCCCACCCTGCATCCGGCCGGACCCCCGGCGCCCATGCGTCCACTATGGATGCACGGCGCGCCCGAGGTGATCGACGAGCGGACACCCCCCTTCGGTTCCCGGGGGCGATACCGGTCCGCGCTACGAGATCGCGCGGCCGATCAGATAGACGGCGGGGGCCGCGGCAGTGAGCGGCAGCGCCACACCGGCCGTCATGTGGACGAACCGCGACGGGTAGTCGTAGCTCGCCACCCGCAGCCCGATCAGTGCGCAACCGCCCGCAGCGAGGCCGAGCAGCGCACCCTTCGTACCGAAGTCGGTGAACGCCCCGGCCACCGCACCGGCGCCCGCGGCGGCGAGGAGCGCCACCACGACCGATACGGGTCCGGGCAGCGGCAGCACGCGGACGAGGACGGCGACCGCGACGGCCACCGCGCCCACCGTCACCGCGTCCGGGACCGCCGCGAGATGTCCGGCGGCCAGGACGGCGAGGGCGGCCGACGCCACCGTGGCCATCAGCCCTTGCATCCGCTCGTCGGCGCTCGCGTGGCTGCGCAACTGGAGGACCACGGTGAGCAGCACCCAGATGCCGAGGGTGCCGAGGATGGCGGCCGGTCCGTTCTCGCGGCCCGCGACGAGCAGCGCGATGTCGGCGACGAAGCCACCGGCGAACGCGAGCGCGATGCCCTGCCGGGCCGGCCACATGCCGTTGAGCCGGAACCAGCCGGCCGCGGTCACGGCCTGGAGCAGCACCAGGGGTACGACCAGGGCGTACGGCCCGATCGCGGCGCCGAGGGCGAGCAGCAGTCCGAGTCCCGCGGTGATCCCGGCGGGCTGCATACCCGGCGCGATGATCGGCGAGCGGCCCTCGGCGCGGGCGCGCTGGGCGTCGGTGATCCGGCTGTTGCCCAGGGTGGTGGGCGCGCTGTATCCGGCGGCGTCATTCCCGGACGAAGCGGCGACCGGGGCCGAGTCGGCCGGTGCGGCTGCCCGGGCCGGCTCGGCGGCGGCGGGCGCGACCGGGGCCTCGGGAGGCAGCGGGTAGGAGCCGGAGGCACCCTGCGGCCGGCGATAACCGGGCTCGGCGGCGGCCGGAGCGGGCTGCTGCGCGGGCTGGATTGCCGGCTGGTACTGGGTGTCCCAGGTCTGGCCCTCCCAGGTCTGCGCGACACCGGGATCCTGTGGGTCGTGCGCGGCGGGCTCCTGCGTGTGCCCGGTCGGCCACACGGACCCGGGGTTCGCCCGGGGTGCCTGGTTCGGGTCGTACGGGCCGTGTGCCTGGTACGGGGCTGCGTACTGGGCCTGCTGACCGTACGACTGCGCGCCGTAGGACTCGCCCCCGTACGACTGCTGACCGTAGGACTGGTCGCCGTACGACCGGTCCCCGGACGACTGCGCGCCATAGGGCTGCCCGCCGTACACCTGTTCCCCGTACGGCTGCGAGGGCTGCTGCTGTCCGTAAGGCTGCGCGGGCTGCGGCTCCTGGCCGTTCAGCGGGTCGTACCCCGGCCCGTACCCGTAGCCCGGGTCCTGTCCGTACGGATGCTGCTGATCGTTGCTGCTCATGTTCTGCGGCTCACCCTCCTGCGAACGGCGGGAGCACCTCGACCGTGCCGCCCTCGGCAAGGCGTACGGTCTCATGACTGCGGGTCCCCACGGGGACACCGTCGATGAGGAACGAGCACCTTCGCAGCACTCGGGTGAGCTCACCGGGGTGCCGCTCTCGCACCGCGTCGAGCGCCTCGGCGAGGGTCGCGGCTGTGTACGGCTCCTCCGCGACCTCGGCGGCGGCCTTGGCGGCGGCCCAGTAGCGGATCGTTCCCGCAGGCATGGCGGCGCTCCCTTCGTCTCGCATCAGCTGTCCATCATGAATCACCGCGCCACCGCCCAGTCGCCGATGCGGGTGAGCAAGCTCTCGTCAGCGGCGTTCTCGGCATGGCCCATGCCGCGCTCCAGCCACAGCTCGGCGCCGTCGCCCGCCGCGTCCGCCAGCATCCGGGGGTGGTCCAGCGGGAAGTACGGGTCCTGGTCGCCGTGCACGATCAGCAGGGGGGCCGGGGCGATCAGGCCGGCCGCCTCGACCGGCGAGAGCGGCACCGGATTCCAGTCGCCGCGGTCGATCCGGGTGCGGAACCCGTAGCGGCCGACCAGCCGGCCGACAGGCCGGGTGACCACCCAGTGCAGCCGGCGCATCGGGGCCGTGCCCCGGTAGTACCAGCGGGCCGGGGCGCTCACGGCCACCACCGCATCCGCGTGCGCCTCCGTGCGCGCCTCGATGCACCCCTCACGCTCCGCAACGCCACCGGCTTCCGCGCCGGCCGTCGATCGTCCCGCGTACAGGGCCCCGTGCCGCAGCACCACGGAACCGCCCATCGAAAACCCGACGGTCACGATCCGCCGGTGCCCGAGAGCGCGCGCCCACTCCACCGCAGCCGCCAGATCCAGCACCTCGCGGTCGCCCACCGTCGACCGCCCGCCGGACCCGCCGTGCCCCCGGAAGGAGAACGTGATCACGGCCGCACGCCGGCCGAGAACCCCGGCGGCACGCCGCACCGCGGGCCGGTCCACCGAACCGGTGAAACCGTGCGCGACCACGATCGCAGTACCGTCGAAGGATGTTTCCGCAGCATTCCCGGCATCGGCCGCACACGGCTCGTACACCGCCTCGATATGGACCCCGTCATCGGTCCGCAATGTGGTGCGCACAGGACCCGGCGTGATCACCGGCGTGATCAAGGGAACAGAGGAACTCCGAAATCGTCCCTCGGACACTGAACTCATGTGGGCTATTCTGCTGGGAAGGATCCGGGCAAAGCAGCCCCCGGGTCCTTTCGTGCTTTCCAAGCGTTGTTACGACGAAGTTTCCACAAGCTCAGCGGCCCCGGGGCGCGGGACCGCACCCGTGAAACCCGTATGGCAGACGTCGTACGGCAAGCAGTGCGAAAGCCAACAGGAAACGTACGAAGAAGTGCCGCATACTCCCCCGGGCCCGAGCCCGGGAGTGCCCCTCTCGCAGGGAACGAGGAGGACCGACGTAATGGGCGAGCGAACTGTGCACGATCACCGACCGACGACCCGGGCAGGTGGGCGGCGATGAGTTCACTGCTGCTCCTGACGAATGCGCTTCAACCGTCGACGGAGGTGCTTCCGGCCCTCGGTCTCCTGCTGCACGGCGTGCGGGTGGCACCGGCCGAAGGCCCCGCTCTCGTCGACACCCCCGGTGCCGACGTCATCCTGATCGACGGCCGCCGCGATCTGCCGCAGGTGCGGTCGCTGTGCCGGCTGCTGCGGTCCACCGGACCGGGCTGTCCACTGATCCTCGTCGTGACGGAGGGCGGTCTCGCGGCCGTCACCGCCGACTGGGGCATCGACGACGTGCTGCTGGACACGGCGGGACCGGCCGAGGTCGAGGCCCGGCTGCGGCTGGCCACCGGCCGGCAGCAGATCAGCTCCGAAGACTCCCCGATGGAGATCCGCAACGGTGATCTGTCGGTCGACGAGGCGACGTACAGCGCGAAACTGAAGGGCCGGGCCCTGGACCTGACCTTCAAGGAATTCGAACTGCTCAAATATCTGGCGCAGCACCCGGGCCGGGTCTTCACCCGCGCCCAGCTGCTCCAGGAGGTCTGGGGCTACGACTACTTCGGCGGTACGCGGACGGTCGACGTCCATGTGCGGCGGCTGCGCGCCAAATTCGGCCCCGAACACGAGTCGCTGATCGGTACGGTCCGCAACGTCGGCTACCGCTTCGTCGCATCGGAGAAGCTGGAGCGAGCCGCCGAGAAAACCAAGGCGCGGGCCGCGGCGAAGGCGGCCGCCGAATCCGTACCCCGTCCGGAGCAGCCGACGGGGGCCGAGGCCGCGGAAGAAGCCCCGGTCCGGCCTGCCAACCGGTAGCGGGGTGCGTTCCAGACCCCGCGAGCCTGGCCTGATCCATCTGTCACCCGCCTGGTCCATCCGCGTAGACTGCCGCGCGTGGCCAAGGTGACGCGGGACGATGTGGCGAGACTGGCGGGTACGTCGACCGCGGTCGTCAGTTATGTCATCAACAACGGACCCAGGCCGGTCGCCCCGGCCACGCGCGAGCGGGTACTCGCCGCGATCAAGGAGCTGGGCTACCGCCCGGACCGGGTCGCCCAGGCGATGGCCTCGCGGCGGACCGACCTCATAGGGATGATCGTGCCGGACGCCCGGCAGCCGTTCTTCGCGGAGATGGCGCACGCGGTCGAACAGGCTGCCGCCGAACGCGGAAAAATGGTGCTCGTCGGCAACTCCGACTACCGCGACGAGCGCGAGGTCCACTATCTGCGGGCCTTCCTCGGCATGCGGGTCTCCGGGCTGATCCTGGTCAGCCAGGGCCCCAGCGAGCGGGCGGCGGCCGAGATCGAGGCATGGGACGCGCGGGTCGTGCTGCTGCACGAGCGGCCCGAGGCGATCGACGACGTCGCGGTCGTCACGGACGACATCGGCGGCGCCCAGCTGGCCACCCGGCACCTGCTGGAGCACGGCAACGAGTACGTGGCGTGCCTCGGCGGCGTGGAGTCGACCCCGGCGGTCGGTGACCCGGTCGCCGACCACGTCGAGGGCTGGCGCCGTGCGATGCACGAGTCGGGGCGCTCGACGGAGGGCCTGCTCTTCCAGGCCCCGTACAACCGCTACGACGCCTATCAGGTGGCGCTGAAGCTGCTCGCGGGGCCGGACAGGCCGCCGGCGATCTTCTGCTCGACGGACGACCAGGCCATCGGTGTGCTGCGCGCCGCGCGCGAGCTGCGGATCGATGTGCCCGGGGATCTCGCGGTGGCGGGCTTCGACGACGTGAAGGAAGCAGGTCTGACCGATCCGCCGCTGACGACGGTCTTCTCGGACCGCCCGGCGATGGCACGGGCGGCCGTGGACCTCGTGCTCGACGACTCGTTGCGGGTGTCGGGATCGCGGCGGGAGCGGCTGAAGCAGTTCCCGTCGGCGCTGGTGGTACGGCGGTCGTGCGGCTGCGGGGAGCCCACGGCCGGGGCGTGACAGGCCCTGTCGGGCCGTACTCCCGTTACTCCCTCATGCCGTATCCCCGTACTCCCTCGTAGCCCTATCTCCGTACTCCCTTATATCGGGCATACGAGGTTCTGTCGGGCTTCTCAGCACGTGCTCAGGCTTCTCTCATCTTCGCCGGACACGCTCTTGGACATGACAGAGAGCCAGCGCCCGAGCGGCGAGTACCCGATGTACCCCTCGTACGGCAACGGTGACGCGTCCTACCCGCCGCCGCCGTCCCACCAGCCCGCGCAGCCGATCGCGACGGGCCCCGGAACCACCGTGTGGCCCGGCCAGGGCGGCGGCGGGAACGGCGGTTACGGCTCCGGCCTCCCGCAGCCCGCACCCGAGCCGGCCGCGCCCCGGCGCCGGGCCCGGCGGCCGGTGGCCCTCCTGGCGGCCGTGGCGATCGCGGCGGCGGTCGTCGGCGGCGGCACCGCCACCGTCATCGGTCAGCTCACCGGCAACGATGCGAACAGCACGGGCAGCGGCGTCGTCCCCGGCACCACCGTCGCGCAGAGCAGCAAGGGCACCGTCGCCGGTGTCGCCCAGGCCGTCTCGCCGATGATCGTCGAGATCAACGCGACCTCGAACGCGGGCGAGTCCACCGGCTCCGGCGTGGTCATCACGTCCGACGGCGAGGTCGTCACCAACAACCACGTCATCTCCGGCGCCTCGTCGATCAAGGTGACGCTCAGCACGGGCAAGACGTACAACGCGAAGGTCGTCGGCACCGACTCCGGCAAGGACCTCGCGCTCATCAAGCTCCAGGGTGCGAGCGGGCTGAAGACGGCCACGCTGGGCGACTCCTCGGCGCTCGCGGTCGGCGACCAGGTCGTCGCGATCGGCTCGCCGGAGGGCCTCACCGGCACCGTCACCAGCGGCATCGTCTCCGCCCTCGACCGTGATGTCACGGTCGCCAAGGAGGACGGCAGCGGCCAGGGGCAGGGCGGACGGGGCGGCGGCGAGCAGTGGCCGTTCGAGTTCGGCGGCCGGCAGTTCAACGGCGACACCGGCAACTCCACCACCACGTACAAGGCCATTCAGACCGACGCCTCGCTCAACCCCGGTAACTCCGGTGGGGCGCTCATCAACATGAACGGCGAGATCATCGGCATCAACTCCGCGATGTACTCGGCGAGTTCGTCCGGCGGATCCAGCAGCGCCGGGGCGGGCAGCGTAGGTCTCGGCTTCGCGATCCCGGTGAACACACTCAAGGCCGACCTCGACACCCTGCGGGCCGGCAACAGCTCCTGAGGAGACAGCCATGCACCACCCCACGCACACCCCCACCGGCCCGGCCGACCTGGCCCTGCCGCTCGCCCTCGTAACGGAACTGGCCACGCACGGGAGCACCGGGACGCTCCGCGCCCCGGAGGTCCATGCCGCCGCAGGCCGCAAGCGCCGGGCCGCGCGACGACGTGCCGCGGCCGTGCGAGTCTGAGAGCAGCCCGGTACGCACGGAACGAGAAGAGGACAACGAACGATGAGCCCCGCCGAAGACGATCCGCAACGCATCCTGATCGTCGACGACGAGCCCGCCGTGCGTGAGGCCCTGCAGCGCAGTCTCGCGTTCGAGGGCTACGGCACCGAGGTCGCCGTCGACGGTCTCGACGCCCTCGCCAGGGCCGAGTCGTACGCCCCCGACCTCATCGTCCTCGACATCCAGATGCCGCGGATGGACGGACTGACGGCGGCCCGCCGGCTCCGCTCCGCGGGCACCACCACACCCATCCTGATGCTCACCGCCCGCGACACCGTCGGCGACCGTGTCACCGGTCTCGACGCGGGCGCCGACGACTACCTGGTCAAACCGTTCGAGCTGGACGAGCTCTTCGCCCGCATCCGGGCCCTGCTGCGCCGCAGCTCGTATGCCGCCGCGGCAGGCGGCGTCCCCGACGACAATGTGCTGGCCTTCGCCGATCTGCGGATGAACCTGGCCACCCGCGAAGTCACCCGGGGCACGCGCCGGGTGGAGCTGACCCGTACCGAATTCACCCTGCTGGAGATGTTCCTGGCGCACCCGCGGCAGGTGCTGACCCGCGAGCAGATCCTCAAGGCGGTGTGGGGCTTCGACTTCGAGCCGAGCTCCAACTCCCTGGACGTGTACGTGATGTATCTGCGCCGCAAGACGGAGGCGGGCGGCGAACCGCGGCTCGTGCACACGGTGCGGGGGGTCGGTTACGCACTCCGCACCGGGGGCGGTGACGGATGACCGGGACCCTGCGCCGGCTCCGCGCCCTGCCGCTGCGCTCCCGGCTCGCGCTGCTGGTGGCGACAGCGGTGGCGGTCGCGGTGGCGGCGGTCGCGGCGGCCTGCTGGTTCGTGACGCGGGCGCAGCTGGAGCATCAGCTGGACACCTCGCTGCGCAACGTCAAGGTCGACGACGACTATGTGCAGGCCCTGGTCGCCGCCTGCACGCGCCCCGGCCAGGCCGCCGCACCGCAGATCGGCGGGACATACGCCGTGCAGCTCGTCACCGTGTCCGGGAGCACCTGCACCGCTGCCGAGGCGTCACCGATCGGGGTGACCGCCTCCGACATCGCCGTGGCCGCCGGCGTGCGCGACAACACCCTGCACACGGCCAGGGCCAAGAACGGCACGAAGATGCGCGTCTACAGCTACACGTACGAGACCCGCAACCCGGTGCCGGGCCTGTTGCCGAACAGCTTCGCGGTCTCCGTCGCCCGCCCGCTGAGCGAGATCACCGAACCGCTCGCCACCCTCGCCTGGGTCCTCCTGGTCGTCTCCGGCATCGGCGTCGTCGGTGCGGGCGCGGCCGGTCTCTGGGTCGCCCGTACCGGCCTGCGCCCCGTCGACGAGCTCACCGAGGCGGTCGAGCACGTCGCCCGTACCGAGGACCTCACCGTCCGCATCCCGGTCGAGGGCGAGGACGAGATCGCCCGGCTGTCCAGCTCCTTCAACTCGCTGACCGCTTCCCTCGCCAGCTCCCGCGACCGCCAGGCCCAGCTGATCGCGGACGCCGGCCACGAGCTGCGGACGCCGCTGACGTCCCTGCGCACCAACATCGAACTCCTCGCCCGCAGCGACGACACCGGCCGGGCCATCCCGCCAAACGACCGCAAGGCGCTGATGAAGTCGGTCAAGGCGCAGATGACCGAGCTGGCCTCGCTCATCGGCGACCTCCAGGAACTGTCCCGCCCCGACGCGGCGGACCCCGGCCCCCTCCAGGTCGTGGGCCTGCACGACATCGCGGACACGGCCCTGGAACGCGCCCGCCTGCGCGGCCCCGAGCTGACGATCAGGGCGGACCTGGCCCCCTGGTACGTACGGGCGGAACCGGCCGCGCTGGAGCGGGCGGTGGTCAACGTCCTGGACAACGCGGTCAAGTTCAGCCCGCCCCGCGGCACGATCGAGGTCGCGCTGCGGGACGGCGAACTGACGGTACGGGACCACGGCCCCGGCATCCCCGCCGAGGAACTCCCCCACGTCTTCGAACGCTTCTGGCGCTCCCCGTCCGCCCGCCAGCTCCCCGGCTCCGGCCTGGGCCTTTCGATCGTCGCCCGCACGGTCCAGCAGTCGGGCGGCGAAGTGGCCCTGCGCCCGGCGGCGGAGGGAGACGGCACCGAGGCGTCGATCAGGCTGCCGGGTGCACCGCAGCCGCCGCCGGAGCTGTGAGCGGGGGACTCGCCGCGACGATGAGGCTCACGATCTGCGGCTGGTTCAGTGGTGTGTGGTGAAGGCGCCCACTCCGATGCCCGAGCCGCCGCGCGTTCCACCAGCTCGTTTCCGATCACGATGTGACAGAAGTTGACTCTCAGCTGTTTTGGTCATGGGTGCGGCCGAGTAGGGCGGTGTACGCGCCTTCGGCAGCGCGGCCAAAGGCGGTATCGGGCGGGGTCTGGGCGAGAAACTCCTCTGTGGTGCCGGCATGAAGGATCCGGCCTGCATGGAGGACGGTGACGTGGTCGACTTCCTCCGCGAGATCCTGGATGTCGTGCGTGGACATCAAAATCCGCACCTTGCCGGTCAGGGTGGCCAGCACGTTGCGGAACACCCTGCGTTGCTGTGGGTCCAGACCTGCGGTCGGCTCGTCCAGCAACAGAACCCGGGCGTCGTGGACAAGCACGGCTGCGACGCCCAGACGCCGCAACTGTCCACCGGAGAGCCGGTGGGTCTTCGTGTCGGCGTGCTCGGTGAGGTCGACGTCGCCGAGCGCCGCAGCAGCTCTCGCATGCGCGGTGGCGGTTGTCATGCCTTTGAGCCAGCCGGCATAGGCAACGTACTCCCGTGCGGTGAGCTGCGGCATCGGTTGCACGTGTTGCGGCAGCCACCCGACCGCGCGCCGGTACGCGGTTGCGGTGGAGGGGGTTTCATCGAGCCTGACCGTGCCGTGTGCGGGGCGTACGGTACCTGCGGCGAGTTTGAGCAGGGTGGACTTGCCCGCACCGTTCGGGCCGAGGAGCACGGTCAGTCCGTCCGGGAGGGTGTAGGTGAAGTCGGCGAGAACTGGCCTGCTCCATCGCCGGTATGCATAGGTCACGTTGTCGATGTGGATCGTCATGAGGGCTCCTGGCGGGCACGAAGGAAAACGGTGACACCGGCAGCGAGCACGACGAGAGCGGCGATGGCGGCATGCGCGGCGGTGGCGGGCTCGGGCAGGACGGTCCACGGGTCGGGGTCGGGGTAGGGGCGGTGGGAGAAGAACACGACCAAGGCGATCCACATGATCGGAATCATCACGGCTGCCTGGCGTGCCCACGGCCGGGCCAGGAGCATCAAGCCGGTCAAGAACGCGGCGTTGCGGGCCACGGACACGCCTGCGGCCGACCAGAGGACTCCGGCGAGCCCCAGGCACGCGGAGAGGGCGGCCACGATGAGTATCACGTCCCGTGCGGGAACCAGGCGCACTGCGGCTGTCTCGAAGGGGGCCAGCCTCGATTCCAGGGACAGGGACAGCACCGCCACAACGGGGACCGGGAGGAACACGGTCAGCACGGCCCGGTGGCTGTTGGAGAAGAACGACGGCAGGAAAACGTATTCTCCGCCGATCAATACCGTGAGCCCCATCGACACCACGATCGCGGCCGTCACCATGGTGAAGGCGCGGCGGGTCTTGAGCCACCAGCGCATCAGACTTCGCACGCCTTCCTGGAAGCGTTGGTGAACCAGGCGGCCTGCTCCTTGGCCGGGCGGTTGAGGACGGTTCGGAGCATGCCGTCGACATCCCCTGGCGAGCCTTGCCCGTCGATGGTCCTCCGTAGCCGTTCCCACGACTGTGTGGTGCCCGTGACGTTTGCGGCCCACGCGATGACCACACGGCGCAGAAGCGGATCCGGGCGCGGGCAGTTCATGCCCGTCGCGGCCAGAGTGACGGCGAACGCGGTGTCGTGACG
The DNA here is from genome assembly GCF_040295565.1 of Streptomyces sp. NPDC002785. Classification (NCBI taxonomy): domain Bacteria; kingdom Bacillati; phylum Actinomycetota; class Actinomycetes; order Kitasatosporales; family Streptomycetaceae; genus Streptomyces; species Streptomyces sp. NPDC002785. The sequence continues at coordinate 12,982 of NZ_JBEOVN010000043.1, forward strand.
GTCCGTCGCGGCCGTCAGGGGAATGCGCCAGGTCGAGGCCGTCGACGGCGTATGGAAGCGCCCTTCGGGCAAGGTGTCGATGATGGTCTTCGGATGCCTCGGGACACCGGCCTGTTCCAAGTCGGCCAGTACCTTGCGGGTGGCATCGACGGCGTGAGGCAGCGCCCCTGCTGTCTGTTTCGGCATGCAGATGTCAGTCCGACCCGCGTGAGCACACTTCATGGTGAGCGCGTACGTCTTCAGCGGAGGGTTGTAGCCGTAGTCCTTGACCGCCTCGTAGGTACTCGTGATACCCGCGACGGCGACGGCCAGGGCGGCCGCCCACGCGACTGCCCGGTGCTTCACCGGAGACCACCCCACGATCAGGGCGACAGCGATGCTGCCAGTGAACGCGGTGTGCGGCCACAGCGCTCCCCACGCGGGTGCTTCGCCAAACATCAGCTGTTCGGGAAACGCGCCCGACACGTGCCGCACCCAGGGGGGGTCCATGGCCACGGTGAACGCCACTGCCACCCACGTCACCACCGCGAGGACCGGCGCCGCGATGACCTTCGGCACCCGTCGGCCGACCGTGAATCCAATCACCGCATGCTCCACGCACACGATCATTCCAACGACCAGCGGAGAGACGCTGTCCCATGTCGGCCACACGCCTTCCCCCGCAAGTGCGATCACCGGGGGAAGGACCAGCATTGTCCACGCGAGGACGACGACCGGTATCAGTGCCTGGGCCGCGATCCGGTATCGGGAGCGGGCGTGGTTCATGTCCCACACGCCGGCCTCTCGCAGGGTTCCGGACACCCAGGCAGCAAGCGCCGATGTCACGGCGTAGGCGAACGGATAAGCGAAGCGCAGCGGATATGACGCGATCTCAGGCGCGTGCCCCAATCCGTCGGCCGGGGGGTGTCCAGGCCCACCGAGGTAATACAGCAGAGGCAGCGCAAGAGCGAAAGGAGCGGCCCACAGCGCGGCCGAAGTACGGAACAGGGTGGTGAGCTTCACGGTCTTCCCGGTCGGTGCGGTGTACGAGACAGGTGGCCGCCTCAATCACGGGATCGGGGGGCGGCCACCCCGTGCACGGGATCACAGTCCTGTGACCTGTTAGTCCGCCGCCGTGTTGTCGACCATGACGAGTTCGACGTCCAGTCTTCCTACCCCGCCCCAGACTCCCGCCACACTGAAGTAGTAGGTGCCTTTGGGCAGGTCGTGCCAGGCGCCCTTGCTCTGATGCATATAGCCCTTGAAGCACTCGGTGAACGACTTCGTGGCGTAGTTGGTATCTGGCCACATGGACATGGCCCGGTGCATCTGCACGTCAGTCTTGTACGGTGTGCTACCGCCGGAGCTTCTGGCTCCGCTGCAGTTCCTGTAGATGACTTCCGAGTACTTCTCGTCGCCCCATCTTCTGGATTCTGCACCCTTACCGGCGTCGCGCCAGTGGCCGTACCACAGATAGTCCTCGGCCGATGCCGCCGACATGGACAGCAGCGTGGCTGCTGCGGTGGCTGAGGCGACAATTCCTGCACGCCGTATTCGCACGAGTTCCCCCCGGTTGTGCTGTGGCCCCAAAACACGATCGGCCCAGTCCAAACGTGGCGGGAAGAAGTGACTGTAGTCACTCCGTCACCATTTGCCACAAGGGCTAATTCAGGACGCCACAGGGAGCCGACCGTCAAGCGGAAGGGCACCTCTACAAGAGAAAATGCGCGAACACGCCAAAGCATTGGCCTCTTCACACGAACCGGAAGGCACCCGGATCTATTACCGGTTGAACAGGCTGACCGGAAAGGGGCGCAGAGCGAGTGGAACCGAGAGGGCGATTCGCCCACATCGAGCACCCTCTCAGGTAAGACCCAACTCCTGGTCCAGCTCAATCAGTTCGTCGGCCGCGTCCTTGCAGTGCGCGTCGCCCTCACGCAGGTACTGACGCAGGTCGACGAGGCGGATGCGGCGGTGACGCCCCACAAGCGTGTAAGGGATCTCGCCGCCAGCTCCCGCGACCGCCAGGCCCAGCTGATCGCGGACGCCGGCCACGAGCTGCGGACGCCGCTGACGTTCCTGCGCACCAACATCGAACTCCTCGCCCGCAGCGACGACACCGGCCGGGCCATCCCGCCAAACGACCGCAAGGCGCTGATGAAGTCGGTCAAGGCGCAGATGACCGAGTTGGCCTCGCTCATCGGCGACCTCCAGGAACTGTCCCGCCCCGACGCGGCGGACCCCAGCAGTAGAAGAGGGCGAGCAGTCCGGCGACGATCCAGTAGGCGATGTTCATCGTTCCCGTTCATGGGCCACCGGTTCGCCGGGGCCCCGTCGATTGCGTCGATTGCCAGGGAAGCCCCTGGAGAAGGCCCGGTCCGTCGTCCGAGGGGGCCGGACGGGAAAGGCGGCAGCGCCACGGCCGCGCCGGTCGCAAGAAGGGTGGCTGGGCCGTTCCGTCCCATCGGCTTCAGGCGAGGTCGGTGGCGGGCTCGGTTGCGTAGCGGCTCATCGCGTCGGTGTTGGCCTGTGGCGTCAGCGGCCGGCCGCCGGCGAGTACTTCCTGGAGGTCTCGGAAGTACTGCACGTACAGGTCGGGGGTGAATGTGCTGAGCATGACGGCGGGCTGGTCGGTCAGGTTGGCGAAGGTGTGCGGGGTGCCTGGCGGAACCATCACGAGCGTGCCCGTGGTGGCGTCGTGGTCCTCGTCCCCGACGGTGAACCGCACGGTGCCGGAGAGGACGTAGAAGCCCTCGTCGTGCTGGGCGTGGTGGTGCTGCGGCGGTCCCTGGGTGTGCGGGGCGAGGATGGACTCGGTGATCGCGAGGCGGTGCCCAGTGTGGCTGCCGTCCTCCAGGACGCGCATGCGCGTGGTGCCCAGAACGATCGTCTCGCCGTCGCCGGGACCCACCACCGATACGGCGGGGTCGGCCTGCGGCTCGCTGGTCTTCGCTTCTTCGGTCATGCTCACCAGTGCACCGCCGAGGTCCTGCCAGTGTCCAAGACCCATCCCGCAGCGGCGATACCTCGTGGGTATCGTTGCAGCGTGGAGCTACGGACCTTGCGTTACTTCGTGGCGGTCGCCGAAGAACTCCACTTCGGCCGGGCCGCCACCCGACTGCACATGAGTCAGCCGCCGCTGAGCCGGGCGATCAAGCAGTTGGAGGCCGACGTCGGGGCCCTGCTCTTCGCCCGCTCGCCCACCGGCGTCACGCTCACTCCGGTGGGCACGGTGCTGCTCGACGAGGCGCGGGCCCTACTCGACCATGCCGACCGCGTCCGTGTACGCGTGAGCGCGGCGGCCGGCGTCGCGACCCTCACCGTCGGCATCCTGGGCGACGGCACCGACCCGGGAGTATCCAGGCTGGCCGCCGCCTACCGACGACGCCACCCCGGCATCGACATCCGCATCCGCGACACCGATCTGACCGACCCGACGTGCGGGCTGCGCGCCGGACTGGTCGACGTCGCCCTCACCCGGGCGCCGTTCGACGAGACCACCCTGACGGTGCGTGCGCTGCGAACTGATCCGGTCGGCGTGGTCCTGCGCGCCGACGATCCGCTGGCCCGCTGCGACCGGCTGCGGCTGGCTGAGCTGAGCGACCGCCGCTGGTTCCAGTTTCCGCAGGGCACCGACCCCATCTGGCAGTCGTACTGGAACGGCGGCAGGCCGCGCGAGGGCCCCGTGGTGCGCGCAGTCCAGGAATGCCTGCAGGCCGTGCTGTGGAACGGCACGGTCGGCCTGGCCCCGCTCGGACACGACCTGCCCGCGGAGCTGGCCGTGGTACCGCTGACCGACATGACGCCGAGCCGAGTGGTAGCGGTGTGGAACGAAGGTGACACCAACCCGTTGATCCGATCATTCATCGAGATCGCGACAGCCGCGTACCGTCGCTGAGCGCTGGCAACCGATGCTGCCGCAGCTCGTGAACAATTCGAACGCCGCGGCCTCCGGGACTGCCTCCCGAAGTGTTGAACATCTGCTGTCCCTTCTCGGGTTCTGGCACAACTTCTCGCGTACAGAGCCAATCACCCCGTCCCGGCCAGGATGCGACCGGCGGGCTTCACCTGGTGCAGCCACGGGAGCGGGATGTACCGAACCGAGCACGTGGAGATGAGCCGGTCGTACGGACCTCCGTCCGGATCACGCCTCAGCGCCATCCCCCGGCCGACCCACCTCCGCCCGAAGCTTCGCTGCCTGATCGCGCGGGCTCTCGTTCAGGTCATCGGGCGGACCAGAGGAAGATGCCCGCGATGTGCAGTCCGGCTGGGCAGGTGGTCGCGGGGCACCGCTTCGGGCTCTCAGAGCCCCGGGTTGTGCCGGATCAGTGACTCCACGAGGCCGGGCCGGGTGGCGGGGAAGTCCAGTGGGACGATTCCGAGCCCGGTCCAGCCCGCCGCCTCCGATCCGTCCAGGAACGACTGCACCTGCGGGTTGAGCCGGTCCGCGTTCCAGCGCGGCGGCATCAGGGCGGCCGTGCTGACGTAGTTCATGTACAGCTTCCCGGGTTGCTGGGCGGCCTTGCGGAACTGGGCTTCGATCTTCGGGTACTTGGCGAACGGCTCCGCCATGTAGTCGTCCTGGATGTCGAAGAGCGCGGAGTCGGCGTAACGGACCCCGGGCAGCCCGCCGTTGTCGGCGAGCAGTACGACCTTGCCGCGCGCCTCGCCCAGCGACGGGAGCGCCGGGTCGATCCGGAACAGTGGCCGCCATCCCCTGCGGTCGAGGTAGTCGTCGAAGATGCGGCGGAACGTCTCGTCGTTCTCCTCGGAGTACTCCTGCTTGACCCGCATCAGCACCGTCTCGGTGGGGTGCGCTGCCAGGAAGTCCCAGCAGGCACCGAGCACATCGCCGAACATCAGGTTCTGGTACGAGGCACCGTGGTGGATCGCGAACGAGTCGCCGGTGACCCGGCACCGCACGTCGAGGAAGCGCAGCCCGCTGTTCAACTGGTCGGCGATCGTGGTGCTCTGGCACTCGGTCCAGGGGCCGCCGTAGCGGGCGCCGGAGTCGTGCGAACCGGGGATCGTGAGGAGCGGCAGTGCGGTGGTGCCGGGAATGGTGCCCATCCAGTCCTGGGTGGTGAGGGCTTGGCGGGTGACGGCACCGGCGGGGGCCGCGCCGCTGAGAATAGTGGCGGTGGCGGCGAGGGCGCCGACCAGGAAGTTCCGACGCGTACCGGTGTACGGGCTCATGCGGGGGTGCCTCCGTCTGCCGTGGGGGGTCAGCCGTCAGATTATGACGGGTGCACGTCATTACCGGAACAGGGCGGCGCTCTCGGGCCGGGCCGGCTCCGCCACCTCAAGGTCACCCCGACCGAGGCCCGTTCACGCGCGGCGGACTGGCCGCACTCGGCTGTGACGGTTCGTATGTCATCAGCCGTCAACAACCTGACTCAGCCACTTCAGCCGTCCATGCGAGGAGTCCGCCCCGACCTCGCCCAGACTCATTCACCGGAGCGATGCACAGCATCCGGCCTCCGGACAGGCCTCATTCGCCTCTGCGGGCAGAGCCCTCGTGGGACAGGACAGGCAGAAGATGCCTGCCGCCGACGCGAATGACGAGATACGGCCGTACGGTCCACTCGATCCACGTGCCCCGGTGACTGAGCGAGAAGCCGCAGGGTTCGCCGCGGTGCAGGGCACCCATCGCGCCGATGCATCCGCCGCCGTCGACCCAACTCAGCGCGCGGTAACGCTCGATGGGCACGAGGACGGACGCGAGGTCGCGTACGGCCGAGCGGATGCGGCGGACCGCCTCGGCGGGGTCGGCGGCCGTGCTCCGTGATACGTCAGCCACCTCGTCGGCCTCCATGGACCTGTAGGTAACGCGTTCGCACCAGTACGCCGTCGTGACGGGGACGGTGGCTTCTTCCGACTCGCGCATGGCTGGGCTCCTGACGCAGCATCGGGGCCACCCCTTGCCCACCGCCGGCGTGACGAGCGTGGGCAAGGGGCGCCCTTTTCGAACTCCCCAACCGGCGCAGGAGTCAGGGGAGTTGTGCCACTGCGGGCCTGACTCGCTCAGGGAGCCGGCCCGATGGGCGACACACGGCAAGCTAGCCCTTTGTGCGAGCCCGCTTCAAGCGTTTGACGTCTAACGAGTGAGGCGAACTCGTCGACATGTATCGCCATGACGAACCAATCAAGCCATCCACACACACGACGGGCGGCCCCCATCTGCGCCGATGGGGACCGCCCGAAGCGAGAGCGCTACGAATCAGGCCAGATCGTCGAACTCGCCCTCTTTGGCGCCACCGAGGAAGGCGCGCAGCTTGGCGCGGCTCGTACGGACAACCACGTCCGGGTTTTCGCTCTCACGGAGCAGAATCTCGCCACCGTACTCAGCAAGCTCAAGGCAGTTGCTGCCCTCGGCATTCGAAGACTTCGACGACTTTCTCCACTGAATCTCTATTGTTCTCACGCCTTCATACTTGTAGTGCGATGGTACGAATGAAGTCTCGCGAACTCTCCGGGGCGAGCGAACGTTCTTCCGTCCGATCCAACGCAACTCGCCAGTTCTCAAGACTCGTTTCGGCATCCAGGAACCTCGGGCCGGTCGCGGTATCCGTCTGCACGGTATCGAGCTGCGGCACCGGCCCGTAGACGTAGTGTGCCGAACTGCTGGCATGCGGGAAACCGCCTGCCGCGAACGGGATCACACGAATGGTGACGTTGTCACGGTCCGACTGCTTCAACAGGTGATCGAGCTGGCTGCGAGCGACATCGGAGCCGCCATAGGTCATCCGCAGCGCGGCCTCATGAATCAGGAACGTACAGCGGGGCTGATCCGCGCGGTCGAGCACATCCCTGCGCTTCAGCCGGTGGGAGAGCTGGCGCCGTTGGCGGGCCGGACTCGGCGGCGGCACGGTTTCCGTGAACACAGCACGGGCGTACTCCTCGGTCTGGAGCAAGCCAGGCATGTGCATGATCTCCACCGAGCGGAAGCCGGCAGCGTGATACTCCAGCTCGGCCAAGTCGAGTGCCCCGCTGGTGAGCTCGCCCCGATAGTCCTCCCACCACCCGTTTATACGTTCCGTTGCCATGCCCGAAAGCGCGTCGACATACGCCGGATCGGAGCACCCATAGTGACCGGCCCACGTGCGCACCCGCGCGGCACTCACACCGAATCGCCCCGATTCGATGTTGCTCACGGTGGTGCGGTCCGCGCCGAGCATCGCCGCCGCTTCCGTGAGCGAAAGCCCCGTACGCTCCCGCATCTTGCGCATCTCGGCGCCGAGTCGGCGCTGGCGCGCCGTGGGCGCCTTCCTTGATGGCATCGGACTCTCCTCTCCCCGAGCCCAGTGTGGCCCGTGACCTAACGAAGCTGCACCTCGTTCATGACATTACACAAAGCCGTCCAACATGTGAGGTGTGTCGGTTAGGGTCCTCACAACACCGCGCCGCACGTCGGTAAACCCGAAGTGCAGCCGTACGAACGCGCGTTGAACCGCGCCCCCGTCCGGCCATTGCCACGGATCAACGTGCGACGCACCCGTTCAGACCGCACCGCGTTGGGAGAACGACATGAGCACCGCCACCGCAACTCCCCTGCCGCCGAACCCACTCGACGGCGAGACCTACCGGCTCGCCCTGCCCAGCACCGCATGCGCCGCGAAGCTCGCACGGGACTTCATCGCATCGCTGCTCAACCTCAGCAGTCACCGCGATCTCGTCGACGACGCACGCCTGTGCGTCACCGAAGTGGTCACCAACGCGCACCGCCATACGCGTACGTCAGTGATCGGCGTCGAGGCGATCGTCCTGCACTCGCGGGTCACGGTCGCGGTCACGGACGACGCCCATTGGGCGCTGCCGGAGCCGACGGACTTCCGCGTTGAACCAGAACGGATCGGTGGCCAGGGGCTGTTGCTCGTGGAACGGCTGGCCCTGGCCTGGGGCGCGACCATCCTCGGCGGCGGCGTTCCGAGCCGGAAGGCGGTCTGGTTCACGCTCGGGTCAGCCTCCTGAGACCCAGGAGGTGTCCGCCGGCATGCGGAAAACCGCCCGGTGAAGCACGTAATCACGTTTCAGCCGCGGGGAAGGCAGGGGTCGTTGACACGTCCGGACCGGACGGAGGCGACAGTGGCGCCGGGAACATTCCCGCGAGCCATCGCGTTCCCTCTGGGCCCGTCCGCATCGCTATCCCAGGGAGCATCGTGCCCGAAACCACGTCCGCCACCCCTACCCTTCCCTCCTCGCTCCCCGCCTTGAGCGCGCAGGCCGAGCGGCTGATCGAGCTGGGAGTGCACGAGATCGCCGGACTGCCCGCCGCCGAGCTTCGGGGCTTCGCCGAAGCCGCTGCCCAGGCCGCTGGGGGCTGCGACGGCGCCCTGCTCGCCGTTCACCCGGACCAGGCCCCTGCCTCCGTCCTCGCGCCGCTGCTGCGCCGCGAGAGCAAGCCGGGGTTCGTCGTTGTCGACATGCCCGATGTCGACCTCTTCGCTCCGCTCGACACGGTCGCGCTGCCCGACGCCCCGCTCTACCTCCTCACCGGCGTCGATCGCGGCGACCGGATGGCCAACTGGAGCCCGGACGAGGCATTGCCCGCCCTGACGGCCGAGGCCCGTACGCCTTTGCTGCTCACCGAGGGCATCCACTGGGTGCTGCAGCAGCCCGCCGTCCTGGAACGCAACCGCTGCTTCATGACCATCGGCTCCCGGCTGTGCAAAGCCAACGGCACCCTGGACGCCCGCACGCCTGCGATCTGGATCAGCAACGGCACCGGGCGGGACGGCCGCGAGCGCCGCGACGCTCCCAAGGTCGGCTGGTGCTGGGCGGGCAACCGGCACACCTGGCTGGGCTTCGCCTCCGCGACGGGCCGCCGGGTCCAGGGCTCGTAAAGGCGCGCCACCAGGTGGTGGGGAAGGCCGCGTGGGAGAACCCCACCAAAACCGGCTGGAGCGCGTGGCCCGGGAGGCCGCGCCCCGGCCGACTCCCGCCAGGCAACAGAAAGGGGCGGTGGGCCCGACCGGCCCACCGCCCCGAACCGTCGCGTACGGGAGTCCCCGCCGCGTACGGGAGTTACTTGATGACGGTGATGCGGTCCGTCGCCGGCGGGGCCAGCGGCGCGGCGGCCGTCGAGTGGGCCGCCAGGTAGGCGTTGAACAGGTCCAGGTCGGAGGGGCCGACCAGCTTGTTGGTGCCCTGGCCGAGTGCCGCGAAGCCGTCGCCGCCGCCTGCCAGGAACTCGTTCATCGCGACGCGGTAGGTCTTCGCCGGGTCGATCGCCGCACCGTTCAGCTTGATGGTGTCGGTGGCCACGCGGGCCGCGCCCGCCTTCGTCATGTCCAGGGTGTAGGTGAGGCCCTTGGACACCTGAAGGATCTTCGGGCTTGCCTCGTTGGAGCCGCTGACCTGCTGCTGGAGCGCGCTGATCAGCTGGGCGCCGGTCAGGTCGACGACGTTCATCATGTTGGTGAAGGGCTGCACGGTGAACGACTCCCCGTACGTCACCACCCCGTCGCCCTCACTGCCGGTCGCCTTGTGGACCAGGTCCGCCCGGATACCGCCCGGGTTCATGAAGGCGACGACCGCACCGCCCTTGTCCGCCGGGGCCAGGCCCTCCAGCTGGGCGTCCGCGATCAGGTTGCCGAGCGGCTTCTCGGGGGCCGTGGAGCCGCGGCCGTTGATGTCGGAGGTGATGTAGCCCTGCGGCTTGTTCGCGATGGGCGCCGCGAGGGCGTTCCAGCGGGCGATCAGGGCCGTCATGTCAGTGGCCTTGGGCTGGTCCCGGCTGACGATGTGGTTCGCCGCCTTGGGGTTCGAGGCGCCGGCCGACTTCACCGACGTACGGACGATGTCCTTGGTGCGGCGGTCGTAGGTGAGGGTCGTGTCGGTGTAGAGCTTGCCGAACGACGACGCCGAGGTGACCATGCGCGGGTTGCCCGCCGGATCCGGGATCGTGCACACGTACGCCTGGTGGGTGTGGCCCGTGACCAGCGCGTCGACCTTGGGCGTGATGCCCTTGGCGATGTCGGTGATCGGCCCGGAGATGCCGTCACCGGCACCGGAGCTGTCGCAGTCGTAGTTGTACGCGGTGGAGGCGGGCGCCCCGCCCTCGTGGATCAGCGCGACGATGGACTTGACGCCCTGGCGGTCCAGCTTCTTGGCGTACTTGTTGATCGTCTCGATCTCGTCGTGGAACTTCAGGCCCTTGACGCCGTTGGCCGTGACGATGTTCGGCGTGCCCTCCAGGGTCACCCCGATGAAGCCGATCTTGACGCCGTTCTTCTTCCACACCGTGTACGGCTTGAGGATCGGCGCGCCGGTCTTCTCGCTCGTCACATTGGCGGCGAGGTAGGGGAAGTCGGCGCCCTCGAACTTCTTGTCCTTCTCGTAGCACCCCTCGACCTGGTGGCAGCCGCCGTTCTGGAGGCGGGCCAGCTCGGTGGCGCCCTCGTCGAACTCGTGGTTGCCGACGGTCGTCACATCGAGGTCGATCTTGTTGAGCGCCTCGATGGTCGGCTCGTCGTGGAAGAGACCGGACAGCAGCGGGCTCGCGCCCACCATGTCGCCACCGGCCGCGGTGATCGAGTACGGGTGACCCTTGCGCGCGGTACGCAGCGAGGACGCGAGGTACTCGACACCACCGGCCGGAATCGCCTTGGCCGTGCCGTCGGGCTGCGTCTCGGTGACCGTGCCCGCCGAGCCGGCCGGCGGCTCCAGGTTCCCGTGCAGGTCGTTGAAGGACAGCAGCTGTACGTCGACGGTACGGGCCGGCGTGTGGTGGCCCTGTTCCTGGGCGCCGGCCGGCATCGCGGCGACGAGCGCGCCGACGGTGGCGAGCCCGGCCGCGGCGGCGAGCACCCGCCGGGACGCGCGGTTCTTCTGCGGTGTCGCTGACATCGGTCCCCTTGTGAGTTCAGCGGGAGGTCTGGGAGTGGTGGCGAGTCTGGAGACTTCGTGCCGTGCCGCAGCCTAGGGTCAACGCGCGTAGCGCGACAGGTTTCCGCGGTTACGAACTGGTTGCCATGCGGTCGGAATCGGGGCCGAATTCCGCATATCACCCACAGGGCATACATATGCGGGCGGAAACGTCATGACGCACCTGACTGTCGTACAGCGTGTGCGCCACGGGATCGACGGGCAACGAACAAAGTGGCCGTCGGCCGGCTCCCGGCTCACGCCGGCAAGCGCCCGGGGAAGGCTGCCGCCCGTCGGCACGTACCGACGGTCCCACCGCAACCCGCCCGGCGCCCGCTCACCCCCCGTACGCTCGTACACATGACGACTGACGTACCTCTCCCCGCCCCCGGACGCGAGCTCCAGACGCTCGACGTGCTCTCCCCCGAACAGGCCGGAGCCGTTTGCGACCTGCTCGCCGAGGCCGCCCGGTCCGACGGCAGGCAGGCCGTGTCCGAGCAGGGGCGGCTGCAGCTGCGGGGCGGGCGGCGTGAGGGGGTGCGGCATCTGCTGCTCACCAGTGGGTCGGTCCTGGTCGGGTATGCGCAGCTGGAGGACACCGACCCCGTCGAGGCACCGGCCGCCGAGCTGGTCGTGCATCCGGCGTACCGCGGGCAGGGACACGGTCGGGCGCTGGGCGCGGCACTGCTCGCCGCGACCGGGAAGCGGCTGCGGGTGTGGGCGCACGGCGGGAAGTCCGCGGCCCGGCATCTCTCGCAGGTCCTCGGCCTCTCCCTCTTCCGTGAACTGCGTCAGCTGCGCCGCCCGTTGAGCCCGCTGAACATCGCGGAGCCGGTGCTGCCGCCCGGCGTCACCGTCCGCACCTTCGTGCCCGGCGAGGACGACGCCGCCTGGCTCGCCGTGAACCGCGCCGCCTTTGCCCACCACCCCGAACAGGGCTCGCTGACCCAGCGCGACCTGGACGACCGCAAGGCGGAGCCCTGGTTCGACCCGAAGGGGTTCTTCCTGGCCGAGCGCGAGGGCGAGCTGATCGGCTTCCACTGGACGAAGGTGCACGCAGATGAGCACCTCGGCGAGGTGTACGTCGTCGGCATCCGGCCCGACGCGCAGGGCGGCGGGCTCGGCAAGGCGCTCACCGCGATCGGACTGCGCCACCTGGCCGCCGAGGGACTGCCGACCGCGATGCTCTACGTCGACGCGGACAACAAGGCGGCCCTGACCGTCTACGAGCGGATGGGCTTCGCGACGCACGAGGTGGACCTGATGTACCGCACGGAGTCCTGACCAGCCACAACTCACCCGGGGGCGGCGTCGCTTGACGCCGCCCCTTCTTTGCGCCACCCTTTCACTACTTAATTAGTGAAAGGGGTGAGCATGGCAGAGTCCGCAGCGGTCGAGTACCGCATCGACCGGCGCAGCGGCGTCGCCACGTACCTCCAGATCGTCCAGCAGACCAAACAGGCCCTCCGCCTCGGCCTGCTGGAGCCCGGCGACCGGCTGCCCACCGCACGCGAGGTCGTCGAGGCCACCGCCATCAACCCGAACACCGTGCTCAAGGCCTACCGGGAGCTGGAGCGCGAGGGCCTCGTCGAGGCCCGGCGCGGGCTCGGCACCTTCGTCACGCGGACCCTCGGCGGCGCTGTGGCCGCCGACGACGCGCCGTTGCGCGCCGAGCTCGCCGACTGGGCCCGCCGGGCCCGCGCGGCCGGACTGGAGAAGGACGACGTGAGCGCGCTCTTCACCGCCGTACTGGACAAGACTTTCGAGGGAGATCAGGCCTGATGACAGGCGCTGCGATCGAGGCCGCCGGCCTCGGCATGAAGTACCGGAGCAGGGGCGGGGGCTGGGCACTGCGCGACTGTTCGTTCCGGCTGCCCGCCGGGCGCGTATGCGCCCTCGTCGGCCCCAACGGTGCGGGCAAGTCCACCCTGCTCGCCCTCGCGGCGGGTTTCCTGCGGCCGGCGGAGGGCACGGTGCGGGTGCTGGGCGGGGCGGCCGGGGAGGCACGGGCCCGGATGGCCTTCGTGGCCCAGGACAAGCCGCTGTACCCGCAGTTGACCGTCGCCGAGACCCTCTGGGCGGGCGCCGAGCTGAACCCCGCCACCTGGGACCAGGACACCGCCGAACGCATCGCCGATCAGCTCCCGCGCGACGCCGTGGTCCGTAACCTCTCCGGCGGCCAGCGCACCCGTCTCGCACTGGCCCTCGCCCTCGGCAAGCGGCCCGAACTACTCCTGCTGGACGAACCGATGGCCGACCTCGACCCGCTTGCCCGCCACCAGCTGATGGGCGCGCTGATGGCCGAGGCCGCCGAGCACTCCACCACCATCGTGATGTCCTCGCACATCCTCGCCGAGCTGGAGGGCGCCTGCGACTACCTCCTGCTCGTCGACGGCGGCCGGGTCCGCCTCGGCGGCGAGACGGACGAGCTCCTCGCCGCGCACGCCCTGCTCACCGGTCCGGTACAGGACCTGGCACCGCACACCGTCGTCGAGTCCCGCACGACGGGGCGGCGGCTGACCGCACTGGTACGGAGGGAGGGCCCGGTGGACGACGCGGCCTGGGAGATCGCGGAACCGTCGCTGGAGGAGCTGCTGCTGGCGCATCTGCGGTCACCACAGGCGCCCGCGCTGCTGACGCCGAGCACCGAGGCCGCCAGGGAGGTGGCTGCCGTATGAGCGCCATCGGTCTGCGTACGCCCGTCGCACCCGCCGCCGGGTTGCAGGGTCCTGTCCGTGTCCTTCTCCGCCAGCACCGCCGTTCCCTGTGGGCGGCCGGCGCCCTCCTGGTGCTGGGCATCTCCATCGTGGTCGGGCTCCGGATATGGGTCGCGGTCGCGAGCTCCGGCGAACTCTGCGCCGACGGCGACACCAGCCGCTGCGGCGACGGCTCCTACCAGCCCACCTACGCGCGCACCTCCGCCGAGAACTATCTGGCGAGCGGTGGTACCGCTGTCCTGCTGCTCGCCGGTCTCATCGGCGTCTTCGTCGCCGGACCGCTGATCGCCCGTGAACTGGAGAGCGGCACGTACCGGCTCGCCTGGGCCCAGTCGGCGTCCCCGGCCCAGTGGCTGGCGGCCCGGCTGGCCCTTCCTGCGGCTCTGGCGACCGCCGGGATGACGACTCTGGTCCTCGTCTACCGATGGGGCTGGTCGGGCATAGGCAGCAACCCGCACGCCTTCGGACTGGACTGGTTTCAGAGCGGTATCCAGCCCGCCCTCGGCCCGACCGCCGTCGCCTACGCCCTGCTGGCCGTGGCCGTCGGCGCCCTGTGCGCCGTGGTCGTACGCCGTACCGTCCTGTCCATGAGCCTCACGGCCCTCGTCCTGGGCACGGTCATGGTGGGGCTCGGCAAGCGCCGCTACGAGCTCTGGCCGACCGTCCGCCACCTGGGCATCGACTACCCCAGCAGTGACATCTGGCACATCGAGTCGGGCATGCTCACCACCTCGGGCAAGGAGATCCACTGGGCCGACTGCATCCGGGCCGACCCGGGCGGGGACCTCGCGGGCTGCCTGCGGAACCGCGGCGGCATCACGACCTTCGTCGACTACCACCCCGCCTCGCACTTCTGGCCGCTCCAGCTGGTCGAGACCGGCATCCTGCTCGCCCTGGCCGCGCTCGCCGTCGCCCTCGCCTTCCGGGTGCTGCGCCGCCGCCACGGCTGAGAGACCGCCTTCACGCACCGTGTCCGGGCCCTTCGAAAGGGCCCGGACACGGTGCATATGGCCCATCCACCCACCGCACACCGCTTCCTGCACGTCATGTCGCCGTTACCAGCCATTAAGAAGGGCTTGCGACCCTCTCAGGATGCAGCCAGCTGTGCCGACCCTCCGCAACGGGAGAAATCCCGGTGGCGACCGTGCGAATCACACGAACCGTGAGTTTCCCGCGGTCTGCGCACCTTCCGGCGCGCCCTCCGAGCCCCCGACGCGGAACAATGGGGCCATGAGCCAGCAGCCCAGCTCCGAGGTCCCGGTCCAGCCCGCCGTGCAGCCGTCGGTCGGCTCGCTCGCCGCGCAGCGGCCGCACGCCCTCGCCTCGTCGGCGTCCAACGGCGCCATACTCTCGACCCGGGCCGACCTCGATCCCGACATCGACGCCGACGTCGACGCGTACGAACCCGATGTCGACGGCAGCGAACTGCCCCCCGGCCGATTCCTGGACCGGGAACGCAGTTGGCTCGCGTTCAACGAACGGGTGCTCGAACTGGCCGAGGACCCCGCGACGCCCCTCCTCGAACGGGCTAATTTCCTCGCCATCTTCGCCTCCAACCTGGACGAGTTCTTCATGGTCCGGGTGGCCGGACTGAAGCGCCGTATCGCCACCGGAGTCGCCACCCGATCCGCCTCCGGACTCCAGCCCCGCGAGGTCCTCGACCTGATCTGGACCCGCTCGCGCGAGCTCATGGCCCGGCACGCCGCCTGCTACCAGCAGGACGTCGCCCCCGCCCTGTCCGACGAGGGCATCCAGCTGATCCGCTGGCCCGAGCTGACCGAGAAGGAACAGGGCCGCCTGTTCACCTTCTTCCGGCAACGCGTCTTTCCCGTGCTGACCCCCCTCGCCGTCGACCCGGCGCACCCCTTCCCGTACATCTCGGGCCTCTCGCTCAACCTCGCCGTCGTCGTACGCAACCCGGTCAGCGGCCACCGCCACTTCGCCCGGGTCAAGGTGCCGCAACTGCTGACCCGCTTCCTGGAGGCCTCGCCGCAGCGGTACGTGCCCATAGAGGACGTCATCGCCGCCCACCTCGAAGAGCTCTTCCCGGGCATGGAGGTCCTCGCCCACCACATGTTCCGGGTCACCAGGAACGAGGACCTGGAGGTCGAGGAGGACGACGCCGAAAACCTCCTCAAGGCCCTGGAGAAGGAGCTCATGCGGCGCCGCTTCGGCCCGCCGGTCCGCCTGGAGGTCGAGGAGTCCATCGACCCGTACGTACTGGACCTGCTGGTACGCGAGCTGAAGGTGTCCGACGCCGAGGTCTACCCGCTGCCCGGACCGCTCGACCTGACCGGGCTCTTCGGCATAGCGTCCCTGGACCGGCCCGAGCTGAAGTACCCCAAATTCATCGCGGGCACCCACCGCGATCTCGCCGAGGTCGAAACCGCCTCCGCGCCCGACGTCTTCGCCGCCCTGCGCGAACGCGACGTACTCCTGCACCACCCGTACGACTCGTTCTCCACCTCCGTCCAGGCGTTTTTGGAGCAGGCCGCCGCCGACCCCGACGTCCTGGCCATCAAGCAGACCCTGTACCGGACTTCGGGCGAATCCCCGATCGTGGAAGCCCTCGTAGACGCTGCCGAATCCGGCAAGCAGGTCCTCGTACTCGTCGAGATCAAGGCCCGCTTCGACGAGCAGGCCAACATCAAGTGGGCCCGCAAGCTGGAGGAGTCCGGCTGCCATGTGGTCTACGGACTCGTCGGCCTCAAGACCCACTGCAAGCTCTCGCTCGTCGTCCGCCAGGAGGGCGACACACTGCGCCGGTACGCCCACGTCGGCACCGGCAACTACCACCCCAAGACCGCCCGGCTGTACGAGGACCTCGGCCTGCTGACCGCCGACCAGCAGGTCGGCGCGGACCTCTCCGACCTCTTCAACCGGCTCTCCGGCTACTCCCGCCGCGAGACCTACCGCCGCCTCCTGGTCGCCCCGAGGTCCCTGCGCGACGGGCTGATCACCCGTATCGACAAGGAGATCACGCACCAGCGGGCCGGGCGGAGCGCCTACGTCCGCATCAAGGTCAACTCCATGGTCGACGAGGCGGTCATCGACGCCTGCTACCGGGCCGCGATGGCGGGCGTACCGGTGGACATCTGGGTACGCGGCATCTGCGCGATCCGCCCCGGCGTCGCCGGCCTCTCCGAGAACATCCGGGTCCGCTCGATACTGGGCCGCTTCCTCGAACACTCACGGATCTTCTCGTTCGGCAACGGCGGCGAACCCGAAGTGTGGTTCGGCAGCGCCGACATGATGCACCGCAACCTCGACCGCCGGATCGAAGCACTGGTCCGGGTCACCGACCCCGCCCACCGCGCCGCGCTCAGCCGGCTCCTGGAGACCGGCATGGCCGACACCACCTCCTCCTGGCACCTCGGTTCCGACGGGAACTGGACCCGGCACGCCACGGACGCGGACGGCCAACCGCTGCGGCACGTACAGGAAATGCTCATTGACGCCCGGAGGCGCCGGCGTGCGACGCCATGACCACCAGACGACGCAGGCGGACCTTACGGCAGGGGCGGTGCTCGCGCCCTACCTGCAGGAACAGGCCGCCGAATTCCTCCGCAGCCTGCGCCTGCACCGCGAGAACAGCGCCCCCACGGACGCCGGAACCCACGCCGCCGACGAAGCCGCCGCCGCGCTGCGCCGCTCGTCCCGCCGGATCGGCGGCACACTGCACACGTTCCGGGCGGCGCTGGACGCGGCCTGGGCCGAGCAGCTCCGCGCCGAACTGGCCTGGCTGTCGGGCACCCTGGCCCGGGAGCACGCCTACGCGACCCGGCTGAACCGGCTCCTCGAAGCCCTGCACACCCTGTCCGGCACCTCGCTGCCCGCCGCCCGCACGAGATCCGGCTCCGATGCCGCCGGTGACAAGGAGCGCGCCGCCCTCGGCGTCGGCGCGGCCCGGGCCGGGGCGCTGCTCGAACGGCAGCTGACCCTCGCCCGGACCCGCGCCCACTCCGCGGCGCTCCAGGCGCTCGGCTCCTCCCGCTTCCACGCGGTGGCCGACGCCGTCGCGCTGCTCGCCTCCGAGGTGCCGCTCGCCCCGGCGGCCACGGCTCCCGCCGAGGAGATGCTGCACGGGCCCGCCGACCGGGCCGAACAGCAACTGCTCGGTGCGGTGGCCGCGCTCCCCCCGGACAAGGCGGTCGAGCCGTACAACGAGGCGCAGGACGCGCCCTGGCACCGGACCCGGCTGCTGCTGCGCCTGCACCGCTACGCCCACGAGGTGGTACGGGGCGCCCCCGACCCGGTCCTGGCCGCGCCGGGGCACGCGCTCGATCTGCACCGGGACGCGTCGGAGGCGGCCGCGGCGGCGGCATCGGCGGCCCGCACGCCCCGGATCGCGCCCGCGACCGCGTACGCCCTGGGGATCCTCCACGCCGATCAGCGGCACGAGGTGGGGGCGGCGCGCAGTGTGTTCCGGGAGAGCTGGCCGCACGCCTCCGCGGCCGTGATCGCACCATGAGCGGCCCCGTGCGCGCCGCGGGGTGCGTGCTGTGGCGCCGGTCCGAGTACTCCGGCGAGCTGGAGATCTGTCTGGTCCACCGGCCCCGTTACGACGACTGGTCGCACCCCAAGGGCAAGCTGAAGCGCGGCGAGTCGGCGCTGGACGGTGCCCGGCGCGAGGTTCTGGAGGAGACGGGCCACGACTGCGCACCGGGCGCCGAGCTCCCCACGGTCCGCTACGTCGTGAACGGGCGCCCCAAGGAGGTCGTCTACTGGGCGGCCGAGACGACCGGTGGCGCCTTCGTACCGAACGCCGAGGTCGACCGGGTGAACTGGCTCTCCCCGGCGGCGGCCCGGGCCCGCCTCACCCAGCCCCGCGACCGGGACCTGCTGGACGCCCTGCTCGCCGGCCTGCCGAGCATCTGACGGGGCCTTTCAGAACCACACCGTCCGACACGGTTCACCTCCCGTTCACTCTCTCCCGTAGGCCGCTTCACCTGTTCTGCCTAACTTCGGCAGTGCACGGTGCGCGGCGCAACGCCGAAGCACCCACCACAACGCACGCCGTCGTAGAACGAAAAGACCTCGGCGGCTTCTGGAAGGAACACCCGAAAGTGAAGCTTCAGCGCAAGAACCGGCTTCGTGCCACCGCGCTCGGTGCCCTCGCCGTCTCCGGCGCCCTGGTCCTCACGGCGTGCGGTTCGGACAACAACAGCGGCGACGGGTCCACCGGCGGCAACGGCGGCAAGACGAGCGCCGCGTCGAACATCAAGTGTGACGACGCCAAGGGCCAGCTGCTCGCCTCCGGCTCCAGCGCGCAGAAGAACGCGATGGACCTGTGGACCAACGCGTACCGCAGCGCCTGCAAGAACGTTGAGATCAACTACAAGTCGTCCTCCTCCGGTGAGGGCATCATCGCCTTCAACCAGGGCACGGTCGGCTTCGCCGGTTCCGACTCGGCGCTGAAGCCCGAAGAGGTCGCCGACTCGAAGAAGATCTGCAAGGGCGGCCAGGGCATCAACCTCCCGATGGTCGGCGGCCCGATCGCCATCGGCTTCCACCTGGAGGGTGTCGACAGCCTCACACTGGACGCCCCCACCCTCGCCAAGATCTTCAACGGCAAGATCAAGAAGTGGAACGACCCGGCGATCGCCAAGCTCAACAGCGGCGCGAAGCTCCCGGACAAGGCCATCCAGGCCTTCCACCGCTCCGAGGACTCCGGCACCACCCAGAACCTCGGCAAGTACCTGGGCGCGGCCGCCCCGAGCGACTGGAAGTACGAGGCCGAGAAGAAGTGGCCGGCCCCCGGTGGCCAGGCCGCGTCCGGCTCCTCCGGTGTCGCCGCCCAGGTGAAGCAGGTCGACGGCGCGATCGGCTACTTCGAGCTCAGCTACGCCACCTCGCAGTCGATCCCCACTGTCGACATCAACACCGGTGGCTCCGCCCCGGTCAAGGCCACCCCGGAGAACGCCTCCAAGGCCATCGCCGCCGCCAAGATCAAGGGCACCGGCAAGGACCTGGCCCTGGACCTCGACTACACGACCAAGGCCGAGGGCGCCTACCCGATCGTCCTGGTGACGTACGAGGTCGTCTGTGACAAGGGCAACAAGGCCGAGACCCTGTCCACGGTCAAGTCCTTCCTGAACTACACCGCCGGTGACGAGGGCCAGAAGATCCTCACCGACGCCGGCTACGCGCCGATCCCGACCGAGATCAACGCCAAGGTCCGCGAGACCATCGGCTCCCTCTCGTAACCGAGGCGCCCGGCCGAGACACACAGCCTCACGCACGCGAGCAACACCAGCAACACACGGCGGGCCGGTCCGGTGCACCCCTCCGGACCGGCCCGCCACCACCCCATCCGGTGCACCGCCGCCAGGGGAGCCACACCGCTCCCCCACACAGACCGGAAAGACCATGGCTTCCACCACACCGACAGACACGCCGCCGGCACCGCCGGTGGCGCGCAAGCCCGCCAGGCCCAAGACCGGGAGCGCGGGCGACAAGGTCTTCCTGGGCCTCTCAAGGGGCTCGGGCATCCTGCTGCTCGTGATCATGGCGTCGATCGCCGTGTTCCTCACCTACCGCGCCGCGCTCGCCGTCTCCAAGGACGAAGGCAACTTCCTCACCACCTTCGACTGGAACCCGGCCGGCGACCCGCCGGTCTTCGGCATCGCGGTCCTCCTCTTCGGCACGATCGTCAGCTCGGTCATCGCGATGGCCATCGCCGTCCCGGTCGCTGTCGGCATCGCCCTGTTCATCTCGCACTACGCGCCGCGCAAGCTGGCCGCGCCCCTCGCGTACGTCGTCGATCTGCTCGCCGCAGTGCCGAGCATCGTGTACGGCATCTGGGGCGCCCTCGTCCTGGTCCCGTACCTGGAGGGCCTGAACCTCTGGCTCGACCAGTTCTTCGGCTGGACGTACATCTTCGAGAAGACCGAGGTCGGTGTCGCCCGCTCGCTCTTCACCGTCGGCATCCTGCTCGCGATCATGATCCTGCCGATCGTGACCAGCGTGAGCCGCGAAGTCTTCCTCCAGGTCCCGAAGATGAACGAGGAAGCCGCCCTCGCCCTCGGCGCCACCCGCTGGGAAGTCATCCGCCTCTCGGTGCTCCCCTTCGGCCGCTCCGGCGTGATCTCCGCCTCGATGCTGGGCCTGGGCCGTGCGCTCGGCGAGACGATGGCCGTCGCCACGGTCCTGTCGCCGAGCTTCCTCATCTCCGGGCATCTGCTCAATCCGGGGGGCGGAACCTTCGCCCAGAACATCGCGGCGAAGTTCGACGAGGCCGACGCGTACGGGCGCGACGCCCTGATCGCCTCCGGCCTCGTGCTCTTCGTCCTCACCCTGCTGGTCAACGGCGCGGCCCGGCTGATCATCGCCCGCCGCAAGGAATACTCGGGGGCCAACGCATGAGCCAGGCAGCCAACACCGGCATACAGGAACGCCCCACCCCGATGGCGCCCGTGAGCAGGACCAGCCTCAGCAGCCGGGCCCTTCCCCGCTGGGCCCCCCTCGTCTTCGCGGCCGTCGCGATCGTGCTGGGCGTGGGCATCGGCGCCGCGGCCGGCTGGCAGAGCCGCACCCAGTGGGGACTGTTCTCCGCCCTGCTCTTCCTCGTCATCTCGTACGTCACGACGACGGTCGTCGAGAACCAGCGCCAGGCCAAGGACCGCCTCGCCACCAGCGTCGTCTGGGTGTGCTTCCTCCTTGCCGTCGTCCCGCTGTTCTCGCTGATCTGGACGACGGTCAGCCGCGGCGCCAAGGTCTTCGACGGCTACTTCCTGACCCACTCCATGGCCGGTGTCCCCGGCATCGAGCCGGGCGGCGGTGTCTACCATGCGCTGATCGGCACCCTGGAGCAGGTCGGCGTCGCCACCCTGATCTCCGCCCCGATCGGCCTGCTGACCGCCGTCTACCTGGTGGAGTACGGCAAGGGCGCGCTCGCCAAGGCCGTCACTTTCTTCGTCGACGTGATGACGGGAATCCCGTCCATCGTCGCCGGTCTCTTCATCCTGTCGATCATGCTGATGGCGAAGCTCCAGCCGTCGGGCCTGATGGGTTCGCTGGCGCTCACGATCCTGATGCTCCCGGTCGTGGTCCGCTCCACCGAGGAGATGCTCAAGCTCGTCCCGAACGAGCTCCGCGAGGCATCGCTCGCCCTCGGCATCCCGAAGTGGCGCACCATCCTGAAGGTGGTCATTCCCACCGCGATCGGCGGCATCACCACCGGTGTGATGCTCGCGATCGCCCGGATCGCCGGTGAGACCGCGCCGATCATGCTGCTGGTCTTCGGCAGCCAGCTGATCAACACCAACCCGTTCGAAGGTGCACAGTCCTCGCTCCCGTTCTACATCTGGGAGCAGTACAAGATCGGCAGCGAGCCGTCCTACGACCGTGCCTGGGCCGCCGCTCTGGTCCTGATCGCCTTCGTCATGATCCTCAACCTGGTGGCCCGCGGCATCGCCCGCTGGAAGGCCCCGAAGACCGGCCGCTGACCGCGGCACGAAAGAAGCAGTGATTCAGATGGCCAAGCGCATCGACGTCAGCGGTCTGTCCGCCTACTACGGCTCCCACCTCGCCATCGAGGACATCTCGATGACCGTGGAGCCCCGCTCCGTGACCGCCTTCATCGGCCCGTCCGGCTGCGGCAAGTCCACCTTCCTGCGCACCCTGAACCGGATGCACGAGGTCACCCCCGGTGGCCGCGTCGAGGGCAAGGTGCTGCTGGACGACGAGAATCTGTACGGGGCGAACGTCGACCCGGTCACCGTGCGCCGCACGGTCGGCATGGTCTTCCAGCGTCCGAACCCGTTCCCGACCATGTCGATCTTCGACAATGTCGCGGCGGGCCTCAAGCTGAACGGCTCGTACAAGAAGAACCAGCTGTCGGACATCGTCGAGAAGTCCCTGCGGGGCGCCAACCTCTGGAACGAGGTCAAGGACCGGCTGAACAAGCCCGGCTCCGGTCTCTCCGGTGGCCAGCAGCAGCGCCTGTGTATCGCCCGCGCGATCGCGGTCGAGCCGGAGGTGCTGCTGATGGACGAGCCGTGCTCCGCCCTGGACCCGATCTCCACCCTCGCCATCGAGGACCTGATCGGCGAACTGAAGGAGCGCTTCACGATCGTCATCGTGACGCACAACATGCAGCAGGCGGCCCGCGTCTCGGACCGCACGGCGTTCTTCAACCTCGCGGCGGTCGGCAAGCCCGGCAAGCTCGTGGAGATCGACGAGACGGAACGCATCTTCTCCAACCCGTCCGTCCAGGCAACCGAGGACTACATCTCGGGCCGCTTCGGATAGACCCAAGGATGGCCTTTGGGTGCTGCATGGCGGTGCCACCCGTAAGGCAAAGGGTCCGCCCCGCTCCCCTCGCAGGGGGAGCGGGGCGGACCCGTCTTCAAACCATTGCGCGGGCACCGGGCCCAGCCGGCAGATCGAGCCCCCGCATCACAGGCAGCCGGCCGAAATCAAGCCCGTCCGGCGCTCGAGGACGAAGCGGCGACCGGACGACCCCGGCAACCCCACAGCCCCGTCACCCGAACAGCAGCACCACAACCCCGTAACTCGCGGCAGCGACCAGCGCCGCGGCCGGCATCGTGATGAACCACCCCAGGATGATGTTCTTGGCAACACCCCACCGCACCGCGTTCACCCGCTTCGTGGCGCCCACACCCATGATCGCCGAGGTGATCACATGGGTCGTGGAGATCGGTGCGTGAAACAGGAACGCCGAGCCGAACATGATCGACGCACCCGTCGTCTCCGCCGCGAACCCCTGCGGCGGGTCCAGCTCGATGATCTTCCGGCCGAGCGTCCGCATGATGCGCCAGCCGCCCGCGTACGTACCCAGCGAGAGCATCAGCGCGCAGACGAGCTTCACCCAGACCGGAATCGGGTCGCTCGGGCTCTCGACACCGGCGATGACCAGGGCCATCACGACGACGCCCATCGTCTTCTGCGCGTCCTGCAGACCATGGCCGAGCGCCATGCCTGCGGCCGAGACCGTCTGGGCGATCCGGAAGCCGCGCTTGGCCTTGTGCGGGTTGGCCTTCCGGAACATCCACATGATCGTGACCATGACCAGGTAGCCGACAACCAGGCCGATGACCGGCGAGAGGAACATCGGGATGACGACCTTGTCGAGCACCCCGTCCCAGTGCACCAGCGTCCCGCCGGCGAGCGCCGCACCGACCATGCCGCCGAACAGCGCGTGCGAGGACGAGGACGGCAGCCCGAAGTACCAGGTGACAAGGTTCCAGATGATCGCACCGACGAGCGCGGCGAAGAGGATTCCCATCCCCTTGTTCCCCTCGGGGGTCGCGATCAGACCCTCACTGACGGTCTTGGCGACACCGCTGCCGAGGAACGCACCGGCAAGGTTCATCACCGCGGCCATCGCCAGTGCCGCACGTGGCGTGAGTGCACGGGTGGAGACGGACGTGGCGATGGCATTCGCCGAGTCGTGGAAGCCGTTCGTATACGTGAAGCCGAGCGCGACACCAATGGTCACGATCAGCGCAAAGGTGTCCACGTGGTTCAGGACTCCTTGACCGCGATGGTCTCCACCGTGTTGGCGACATGCTCGAACGCGTCGGCGGCCTCTTCCAGCACGTCCACGATCTGCTTGAGCTTCAGCACCTCAATGGCGTCGTACTTGCCATTGAAGAGATGGGCCAGCAGCTTGCGGTGGATCTGGTCGGCCTGGTTCTCCAGACGGTTGACCTCGATCCAGTATTCGGTGAGGTTGTCCATCGTCCGCAGACCCGGCATCGCCTCGGCGGTCAGCTCGGCCGCCCGGGCCAGCACCTCGACCTGCTGCGCGACGCCCTTGGGAAGTTCTTCGACCTGGTACAGCACGACCAGGTCGACGGCCTCCTCCATGAAGTCCATGATGTCGTCGAGCGACGAAGCGAGGTTGTAGATGTCCTCGCGGTCGAACGGCGTGATGAAAGAGGAGTTCAGCTGGTGGAAGATCGCGTGGGTCGCGTCGTCCCCCGCGTGCTCCGCTGCCCGCATGCGCTCCGCGATCTCGACTCGGGAGGCAGAGTCCGCCCCGAGCAGTTCCATCAGGAGTTTCGAGCCCGTGACGATGTTGTCCGCGGATGCGGAGAACATGTCGTAGAAGCTCGTCTCCCTGGGGGTCAGACGAAAGCGCACGTGGGGTCCTCGGGGTGCTTTGGATTCGGTCAGGCTGATGCTAGGCGCATCATCCGGCCACGGCTAACCGGCATTCTTCAGTGTCGCGCATCGCGAACTGCGATCAGCACGGGCCCCCGGTCACGTTTCGGCAGAATTCGTTAGGATATACCCACCAGGGGTATATACATCGCAGGGTAAAGGGAAAACGGGAGGCAGCAATGACCACCACCGAGGCCGCCGGGACCACCGCCGCCACCGCGGAGACGGAACCGGTCGTCACCGACCACGACCGGGGTATACACGGCTATCACCACCAGAAGGCCGAGCACCTCAAGCGGCTGCGCCGGATCGAGGGCCAGGTCCGCGGTCTGCAGCGCATGGTCGACGAGGACGTCTACTGCATCGACATACTCACCCAGGTCTCGGCGTCCACGAAGGCGCTCCAGTCCTTCGCGCTCCAGCTGCTGGAGGAGCACCTGCGGCACTGCGTCGCCGACGCGGCGGTCAAGGGGGGCGAGGAGATCGACGCGAAGGTCGAGGAGGCCACGAAGGCCATCGCCCGCCTGCTCCGTACCTGATACGGGGAAATGCCCGGTACCTGATACGGGAAATGCCTGGTGCGGTTGGGATGCCTGGTGCGGGGCGGGGCCCCGCACTCACCCCCGGTCGGTCTGCCGGGGGACGGTGGTTCGTTCGGCGATCACCCGGACGTTCAGCACCTCGTCGATACGGTCCGCACTGAGCCGTTCCCCGATCGCGGCCGACGCGGCGATCATCAGCTCACCACAGAGCTCGATCTCGGCGAGAGCCACATGGTCGGATACGGTTCGCGTGCCGAGCGTCACCACGTCACTCACCTCTCACTGCCGTCGCCGACCTCCTAGCGTAGGGAGCGGACCACACGACGCGCATGGCACGGACGGACCATTTCACGCCCGCCGCATGCCTACGTCCCCGCCTTCGTCCGTACCCTCGCCCGTGTGCCGCCCGGCTGTCCCTGTTGGATCTTCCCGGTGTAGATGTCGCGATCGTCCGGCAACCGTACGGAGAGCGGCGCCCCGAATCCGTACAGCAGCGTCGTCGACACGACCTGCACCGCCGGCCCCTCGTTGGCGAAGCTGAACCGGTGGCGCACCTTGCGCAGCCGCCCCTGTTCGTCCAGATACGCATCGAACTGCACCGTGTCCGTGTGGAACCCCTTCGCCGCCGCGGCCAGTGCCCCGTGTGATTTCGGCGAGGCCTCGCGCGCCGCCCGGCCGATGTCCGAGGTCCCCCGGTAGTGCCGCACGGTCACCCCGGCGAGCTCGGTCCTTCCTACGTACGTCACCTGCCGTGCCCCGCGCAGCAGTTCGGCGGCGGCCATCGGATCGGTCACTCCGCCGGTGACCAGATTGCCGTCCTCCAGGGCCGTCGTGTCGATCCTGACCCACTTGTCCGCGGGCACTCCGGCGCCGCGGTTCATCATGTAGAGCGCGCCGGGGGCCAGCAGTTCGGTGATGGGACGGTGCTCGTCCTCGCCGGCGACGTCCTCGGGCAGCACGACCTTGAGCCGGCCCACCTGGTTGCGGAAGTCGTACGTTCCCCGGCCCCTGATCGTCACCCGTGTCCCGCCCGCCGCGGTCTCCATCGACGTACGCACCTCGGCGCTTCCGGCGACGGACCGGGCTCCGGGGGCGGCGGCTCCGGCCACCGTCCACGTCCCGGACCCGCTCGTCGTACCCGCGAGCACCGCGGCCGCGCGGTGGACCGCGCCGAGGGAATCGGCCCCGCCCCGTTCATCGGCCATGGCACGGTCGGCGCCGCCACCGCCGCCCGAGCATCCGGCGGTCGCCGCCATCATGCCCACCACGGCAAGGGCGCAGACAGCGCGCGCCCCGCCTCCGGACCTGTGCTGCTGCACCACCATCGCCTGCCAACCCCCAACGACGTACCGTTTGCCCGAGCCCCCCCATCCGTTCCGCATAACGACAGCCCGTGTCCCCCGTAACGCCGCTCCCGTACGCCGCACCGCCGAGTGGCCGTGCCCAGTACCGTGGACGGGTGTATGTCCAACACACCGAAGAGGTCCCGCAGACTCCCCCCTCCCCCGCGTCCTTCGGGCACGAGCCCACGACCGTGGAACGCGGCTCGTTCTGCACCGCCCGCTGCAGCTGCGGCTGGTCCGGGCCGGCCCGCCGCTCCCGGGACCGGGCCCGTACGGACGCCGCGGAACACAGCGCGGCGCCCTGACCTCTCTCCCACCCTGCCCTGATCTCTCTCCCACCCCCCTGGCCTCTGCCCACCGACCGGCCCTGAGCGCCATGACCCGGAGGTCCGATGAACCTGCCGCCCCTGCCCGACCGGCGCACCCTGCTCACCGCGGGCGCCGCGGCAGCACTCACCGGCGTCACCGCGACCGCCTGCAGCGGCGCGTCCGGCTCCGATTCGAGCTCCGGCACCAACGGCGACTCCTTGGTCACCACGGGCTCCACTGCCGCCTCACCAGCCTCATCGGTCCCGTCGAAGCCCTCCCTCTCCGGCCCGGCGAACTGGTCCGCCCTGGCCAAGAGTCTCGACGGCGCCCTCATCCGTCCCCAGGACGCGGCCTACCCGACCGCCCGTCAGCTCTACAACACCCGCTTCGACGGCCAGAAACCCGCTGCCGTCGCATACGTCAAGCACGAGGCGGACATCCGCGAGTGCCTGGCCTTCGCCCGCCGCACCGCCACCCCCGTGTCCATCCGCAGCGGCGGTCATTCCTACGCCGGCTGGTCGAGCGGCAACGGACGCCTCGTCCTTGACGTCTCGTCACTGTCCCGCGTCGACAAGAACGGCACGATCGGTGCCGGTGCCAAGCTCATCGACGTCTACCAGGGCCTCGCCCGCCACGGCCTGACGATCCCCGGCGGCTCCTGCCCCACGGTCGGCATCTCCGGCCTCACCCTCGGCGGCGGCCACGGCGTCGCGTCCCGCGCGTACGGCCTGACCTGCGACAGCCTCACCGCGGCAACCGTCGTCACGGCCGACGGCAAGACCCTCACCGTGGACGCCAAGCACCACCCGGACCTCTTCTGGGCACTGCGCGGCGCGGGCAACGGAAACTTCGGCGTGGTCACCGAGCTGACGTTCCGTACCCGCCCGGCCCCGCAGACCGTCACCGCGTACATGTCGTGGCCGTGGTCGCGCGCCCGGTCCGTCATCGCCGCCTGGCAGGAGTGGGGCCCGAACCAGCCGGACGAGATCTGGTCCTCCGCACATCTCGCGGCGGGACCGGGCGGCCGCAACCCGACCGTGTCGGTCGCAGCGTTCAGCCTCGGTACGTACGGCGACCTGCAGAACGCCGTCGACCGCCTCGCCGACCGGATCGGTGCCCCGGCCTCCTCCGTCTCGCTGCGCCGCCGCAGCTACCAGGAGGCGATGCTCGTGTACGCGGGCTGCTCGGGCATCACCAATGCCCAGTGCCATCTGCCGGGTACGACGCCCGGCCGCACCGCCCAGGGCACGCTCCGGCGCGAGACGTACGCCGCCGCGTCCGACTTCTACGACCGCTCCCTGCCCCCGGCGGGCGTGCGTGCCCTGCTCGACCGGGCCGAGGCGTTCACCCGGATTCCCGTGGCCCAGGGCGGAGGCGGCGGCTCCATCGCGCTCACCGCGCTCGGCGGGGCGATCAACCGGATCTCCCCGCAGGCGACGGCCTTCGTCCACCGCCGCTCCCGCGTACTCGCCCAGTACATCGGTGCCTGGCGCCCCGGCACCGCGGGCGGCGCCCAGCAGGACTGGCTGAAAAACACCCACGCGGCCATGCGCCGGTACGCGTCCGGAGCGGCGTACCAGAACTACACGGACCCGACGCTGACCGACTGGCGCCGGGCCTACTACGGCTCGGCGGCCGACCGTCTCACCCAGCTGAAGAAGCAGTACGACCCCGGCCGCCTCTTCACTTTCCCTCAGGCCCTCTGACACACGGTCACGGGCTCGGCGCACGGTCACGGGCTCGGCTCCGGCTCCGGTCACCGATGGACCCCGGCCGCCTCCTACGCGGCCAGGTCCTTCTCCCCGTTCCCGCCGCCCGTCCCCGGCCGCGGCTCGGGAATCCCGAACGCCCCGGCCCGCCCGTCGGCCGCTGCCGACGGCACCGGCCGGCGCGACCGTACGAGCCACCCGAACCGGTCCGAACGGGAAACGGCCGCCACCAACGGGGTCAACAGCATCATCGCAAGCGGGGCGAGCAGCAGAGCGGCTGCCGTGCCGAGCGCGAATCCGCCGACGACGTCGGTCGGATAGTGCACACCCATGTAGATCCGGCAGAAGCCTTCCAGCAGGGCGAGCGCGATCGCGGCGATGCCGAACTTCCGGTTGGCCACGAAGAGCCCGACGGCCAGAGCCATCGCCATCGTGGCGTGGTCGCTCACGAAGGAGAAGTCGTTCTTCCCGTCCACCAGGACATCCAGCCCCTGGTGGTCCCGGAACGGGCGCGGCCGCTCCACGAAGCCGCGGATCGGGATGTTGATGAGCAGCGCGATCCCGGCGGCAAGCGGCGCCCAGACGATCCCGGCAACCGCCGTCACCGAATCATCGGCCGTACCGCGCCGACGCACGCTCCACCAGCACCACAGGACCACCAGGACCATGCCGAGCATGATCCCGTACTCGCCGACGAACTCCATGACCCGGTCGAACCAGGAGGGAGCGGACTTCGCGAGCCCATTGATGTCGTACAGCAGGCTGACATCGGGGTTCGACCCATCCAGTGCGAGTCCAGCCATCTGCTGCGGCCCCTTGTCTTGTCGGCTGCCACGGTCCACACCCATGTGCACCGCTTTGACGAACCCCCGTGTCGGTTCGATCAATGTGTGGATCCGTACTGCGTGGATCCGTGCTGCGTAGCTGCTCCACCCGTGAGGACTTGCCCGGTCAGCGCCGCACGGTCAGTGCACCACTGTCCGGTCCACCCAGGGAACGACGCGCTCCGCGCGTACGTTCCACTCTCCACCGAATGATCACCATGACGTTATCGAAGAGTGACTCATCGTCGCAGCTCAGGGCCCAAGCTTCACGGAGAGTTCCGGCCACCGCCGTCCCTGTGTCATCCCTCCGGGAGGGCGGTCGGAAGGGCCGCGGCCCCGTCCTTGGTCACGCGCGTCGCTCCGAAGTAGTCGGGCGTGTCGATCTTGTTGAACCGGATCACGGCCCCGGTGTACGGAGCGTTGATCATGTACCCGCCCCCGACGTACAGCCCCACGTGGCGGATGGCCCGCGAGTTGTTCAGATCGTCCGAAAAGAACACCAGGTCACCCGGGAGCAGCTCGTCCCGCGAAGGGTGCGGACCGGCGTTGTACTGATCGTTCGCCACCCGGGGCAGTTCGATGTCCACGGTGCGGTACGCGGCCTGGGTCAGCCCCGAACAGTCGAACCGCCCGCCCTGCTCGGCCGTGCCGATGCCGCCCCACAGGTACTTCGTACCGAGCTTCTTCTGCGCGAAGTAGATCGCCCCGGCCGCCTGCTGCGAGGGCTGCACCCGTCCGACGGGCCGGGCGAAGCTCTTCTCCAGGGAACGGATGATGGTGACGTAGTTCCGCGTCTCCGCAATGTCCGGAACTCCGCCCGACCGGATCACCCGGTACGCACCGGCGTTGTACGCGGCCAGCATGTTGTCCGTCGGATCTCCCGGCACCTTCTTCACGTACCCGGCCAGTTCGCAGTCGTACGACGCGGCGGACGGAATCGCATCGGCCGGATCCCATACGTCCCGGTCCCCGTCGTTGTCTCCGTCGATCCCGTGTCCGGCCCAGGTGCCCGGGATGAACTGCGCGATGCCCTGAGCGGCGGCGGGACTCTCGGCCCGGGGATTCCACCCGCTCTCCTGGTACAGCTGGGCGGCCAGCAGGGCCGGGTTGATGGCGGGGCAGAGGTTGCCCCACTTCTGCACCAGGGGCTGGAACTTCGCGGGCACGGCCCCCTTCGCCAGCCCGACGGCTCCGCTGCTGCCGGAACCGACGAGTCCGG
>NZ_JBEOVN010000044.1:0-43519 GCF_040295565.1 Streptomyces sp. NPDC002785
CCGCTCGACGGAACCGGGGCAGAGCCGCGTCCGAGGACCGCTCAGCGCAGCCAGGGCAGGTCCGCGTCCGTGCCTTCCGGCTGCAGTCCGGTGGCGATGACCTGCATGATCTCGCCGAGTGAGCGCACCTGCTCGGGTGTGAGCCGGTCGAACATCGCCTGGCGTACGGCGCTGACATGGCCCGGCGCGGACCGGCGGAGCATCTCGTAGCCCTCGTCGGTGAGGACCGCGTTCTGGCCGCGCTTGTCGGACGGGCAGTCCTCGCGGCGCACCCAGCCGCTCTTCTCCAGCCGCGCGACGGCATGTGAGAGCCGGGAGCGGGTGATCTTGGCGTCCTTGGCGAGCTCGGTCATCCGCCTCTGGCGGCGGGGCGCCTGGGAGAGCTGGACGAGCAGTCCGTAATAGATGTGCGGCATACCGGCATCGCGCTGCAACTGGCGGTCGAGGTGGTCCTCCATGAGCGTGGTGGCGTGGAGATACGCACGCCAGACGCTCTGCTCTTCGTCGGAGAGCCAGCGGGGCTCGCCGGGGGATGCCGTGGTCATGTACTCCACTGTACGACCTTTTCTTGAAGGTTTAACTAGATAGAGCTAAGGTCTCGGGAGGTGGGAACTTGAAGATTAAAGAACCCTTCCTTCTCAAAGAGACCCAGTAGAAGACTTACCTTGAGCCAGCAGTGGATGGGGAGTGCCATGACTGTCACCGCGGAGCGCATGCCCGCCCTCTATCTCTCCCACGGCGCGCCGCCGCTGGCCGACGACCCGGTCTGGCCCGGCGAACTGGCCGCCTGGTCCGCCGACCTGCCCCGCCCCAGCGCGATCCTGATGGTCTCCGCGCACTGGGAGGAGGCCCCGCTCGCCCTCGGCGCGACGGATCCGGTCCCGCTCGTCTACGACTTCTGGGGCTTCCCCGAGCACTACTACCAGGTGCGGTACGCCGCTCCGGGCGCCCCTGCGCTGGCGGAGAACGTACGCAAACTGCTGCGCGGAGCCGGTACGCCGGTCCAGGACATCCCGGACCGCGGGCTCGACCACGGGGCGTACGTCCCGCTGGTGGAGATGTTCCCCGGCGCCGACATCCCCGTACTCCAGATCTCCATGCCGACGCTGGACCCGCAGAAGCTGATGGACATCGGGCGCAAGCTCGCACCACTGCGCGACGAGGGCGTCCTGATCGTCGGCAGCGGTTTCTTCACCCACAACCTGGCCGCTCTGCGGCATGCGAGTGGCGGTACCCCCGGCTGGTCGGCGGAGTTCGACGACTGGGGCAACCGGGCGCTGCAGGCGCAGGACATCGACGCGCTGCTGGACTTCGAGCGCAAGTCCCCGGCAGGCCGGCTGGCCCACCCGCGCACCGAGCACTTCGCGCCGCTCTTCGTGACGCTCGGCGCCTCGGAGGGCGAGCTGGACCGGGGCCGCAGCGTCATCGACGGGTTCTGGATGGGGCTCGCCAAGCGGTCGGTGCAGTTCGGCTGAGCTCTGCCCCAGGTCCTGTCACAGGTCCTGTCCCGGGTCCTGTCCCGGGTCCTGTCCCGGGTCCGGTCACAGGGCCGGTGGGTTCAGCTCGATCGAGCGGAGTGCGGCTGCGAGGGCCGTCGCATCGCCGATGTCCAGTGCGGTGTCCGTGAACTTGATCGTGTGATCGTCGCCATGCGCCGCCGCCCGTGCGAAGAGCTCCTCGGCTGACGCTGTCGCCGGTGTGTACGGGGTCGGCTCGGCCGGGCCGTACGCGGCGGTGACCGCGGCGCTCGCCGCCCAGGCGGCCTCCAGGCTCGGCACCCACAGCGCGCGGGGGAGCGCGGGCAGCGTGCGCAGCACGGCATTGGGCGCGGTCGCGGCATGCACCAGCATGATCGGTTCGCCGTGCCCGTGCGTGGCTGCCGGCTGTGCCGTCCCTGCTTGTTGTGCCGTCCCTGCTTGTTGTGTCGCTCATACGGAAGCACGCTAGGCACGGCGCCCGCGGTGCGTAACGGGCCGTGGACCTAGGCCGCGACCGGGCCCTAGGACTCCGGCCCCAGGCGCTTCTCGTACCAGGCCACGTCCCAGTACGTGCCGAACTTCCGGCCCACCTCGGCGTACGTACCGACATGGCGGAAACCGAAGCGCTCGTGCAGCCGGGCCGAGGCGTCGTTGGGCTGGGTGATGCCCGCGTACGCGCGGTGCACGTCCTCGCCGGCGAGCGCCTCGAACAGGGACGAGTAGAGAAGCGTGCCAATGCCGCGGCCAGTGGCCCACGGGGCGCAGTACACGCTCACCTCGACCGAGGTCGCGTACGCCGCCTTGGGGCGAAAAGTGCTGCTGGTGGCGTATCCCAGGACCGAGACGGGGCCGACAATGCGGACATCCCGAGCAACCAGGAGACGGTGCGGGCCGTCTTCAGGGTGGGAACGAAGCCACGGCAGCCGCTGTTCGGGTGTAAAGGGGGTCGTATCGAATGTGAGCGCGGTCTCACGTACGTAATGGTTGTAGATGTCCGTGAGCGCCACCAAATCGCCTTCGGTGCCTGCCCTGACCTGCACTTCTGTCTGAACGCTCGGCATGTGGGATCCCTTCGCGGCGGCACAGGGTACTGCATGATCGCGAAAGTGAATGCCAGGCATGGGAATTCTGTCCGGATTCCAGTCGTTGATTCCATCGGATGCAGGGCACCCGAGAGGGTGTCGCGACCTACTCAGCAAGGGAGCACGCATGGCAACCCGTGCCGTCGCCCGTCGTTCGTCCGCCACCGGCGGGACCAGCCGGGCAAGCAGTGTTCGCGCCTCGGGCGGAGAGATCGCCGATCGCGACCTGGTCGGCATGTACCTGGACGAGATCGCGCGTACGCCGCTGCTCGATGCCGCAAAGGAGGTCGAGCTGTCGCAAACCGTCGAGGCGGGTGTTTACGCGCGGCAGATCCTCGACGGTGCGGTGGAGAGCGAAGCCGGCGGAGCCACGCACGAGGAGCTGGAGGCGCTGGTCGCCGAGGGCGAGCGCGCCAAGGACATATTCATCCGCTCCAACCTCCGGCTCGTCGTTGCTGTCGCCCGCCGCTATCCGCGGGCCGGGCTGCCCCTGCTCGACCTGATCCAGGAGGGCAATGCGGGCCTGGTGCGCGCGGTCGAGAAGTTCGACTACGCCAAGGGCTTCAAGTTCTCCACGTATGCGACGTGGTGGATCCGTCAGGCCATCACCCGTTCCATAGCCGACCAGTCCCGTACGATCCGGCTCCCCGTCCACCTGGTGGAGGAGCTCGGCCGGATCCGACGGGTGCAGCGCGAGTTCAACCGTGAGCACGGGCGCGAGCCGGAGCACGCGGAGATAGCCACCGAGCTGGACACCACGCCGGAGCGCGTGGGCGACGTCCTGGACTGGGCCCGTGACCCGGTCAGCCTCAACATGTCCGTGGACGACGAGGGCGAGACACAGTTCGGTGACCTGCTGGAGGACACCTCCGCGGTGTCGCCGGAGCAGTCGGTGATGACGCTGCTGCGCAGCGAGGAGCTGGAGGACCTGATCGGCAAGCTCGACAACCGCACCGCATCGATCATCCGTATGCGGTACGGCATCGAGGACGGCCGTGAGCGGACCCTCACCGAGGTGGGCAAGCAGCACGGGCTGACCCGTGAGCGGATCCGCCAGATCGAGAAGCACGCACTGCTCGAACTGAAGCGAATGGCCCACGACACGGGTTTTGACGCTGCGGCGTGAGCCCTCGTCCAGTATCCTCCGAAATAGGTCGCTTCGTGTGACCCCCTGAACTGAGTCCCGGCGCCCACCCCCCCCTGGCGCCGGGGCTCATCCTTTTTGTGCGCTCGGGCCAGTCGTCGCCCGGGCGGCGACGCGTCAGTGTGCTGTGGCGCGGGTCAGCCGGGCACCCAGATGACTCAGGTACTCCACCAGCTGCGGTGGCTCGTGCGCGGTGAACTCGCAGTCCACCAGCGCCAGTCGGAGCGCCACCCACTCCATCGAGTCCGACAGGACAGTCCGCAGCCGGCAGCTTTTCGCTCCGGTCCGCTCCAACGGGCCGATCGAGGCCGGCAGCCGCGCGGACACGAAGTCCGCCGGGGCCGCGAAGCTCACATCGACCGCCAGCTCCGGCTGCCGTCGGGCGATGGAGCTGCTGAGAAACTCCGCCGCATCACCCGTCGGCAGCTCGCGTGGTGTGAACCGGGCCCCGGTCGCGAACGGCTCGCTGACCCGGTCGACCCGGAACGTACGCCAGTCCTCGCGCCCCAGGTCGTACGCGACGAGATACCAGCGCCACCCCGTGCTCACCAGCCGGTACGGCTCGGCCTCCCGCTTCGTCTCGGCGCCGTCGCCCGCACGGTAGGCGAACCGCAGCCGCTCCCGCCCGGTGACCGCCGCCGCCATCACCGTCAGCGTGTGCGGATCGATCGTCGAGCCGTCGCCGCGGGTCAGCGGCATCGTCGCGTTCTGCAGGGTCGAGACCCGGTGCCGCAACCGCGACGGCAGCACCTGCTCCAGCTTCGCCAGAGCCCGTACGGACGCCTCGTCGACCCCCTCGATGGCATGGCCGGCGCCCGCCCGCAGGCCCACTGCGATGGCCACCGCCTCCTCGTCGTCGAGGAGCAGCGGCGGCATGGCTGTGCCGGCGACGAGGCGGTAGCCGCCGACCGATCCGCGCGAGGCCTCGACCGGATAGCCGAGCTCGCGGAGCCGGTCGATGTCGCGACGGATGGTGCGCGGGCTGACGTCGAGCCGTTCGGCGAGTTCGCTGCCCGGCCACTCGCGGGGCGTCTGGAGGAGCGACAGCAGGTTCAGCAGTCGTGCCGGGGTGTCCGTCATGGGCTCATCCTCGTGTCCGGGTGCCGGTGTGTCCGGGTGTCGGTCGTCTCACCAGGTTGCCCATCCATTGGGTCATGATCTGTCCTAATGGCTGTCTAGCTTCTTCTCATGACTTCTTCCGCATCTCTGCCGTCCACGGCATCCGGGCCCACGGTGTCCTCGGACCCGTCGGACCGGCGACGCTGGTTCGCGCTCGCCATCGTGATGACCGCGGCCTTCATGGACCTGGTCGACGTCACGATCGTCAACATCGCAGTCCCGAGCATCCAGAAGGACATCGGCGCCTCGTTCAGCTCGATCCAGTGGATCACCGCCGGATACGCCCTGGCCTTCGCGGCCGGGCTGATCACCGGCGGCCGGCTGGGCGACATCTACGGCCGCAAGCGGCTGTTCCTCATCGGCATAGGCGGTTTCACACTGGCCTCCGCGCTCTGCGGTTTTGCGATGAATCCGGAGATGCTGGTCGCCTCCCGCATCCTCCAGGGCGGCACCGCAGCTCTGATGGTTCCGCAGGTGCTGTCGATCGTGCACGCCACCTTCCCGGCGCACGAGCGCGGCAAGGTCTTCGGCCTCTTCGGCGCGATCGTCGGTCTCGGCGCCGTGCTGGGACCGCTGCTGGGCGCGCTGCTCACCGAGTGGAACATCGCCGGTCTCGAATGGCGGCCGATCTTCCTGATCAACCTGCCGGTCGGCCTCGCCGGCCTCGTCCTGGGCCGGAAGTTCATCACCGAATCCAAGGCTCCGAAGGCGCTCCGGCTCGACCTGATCGGCGTCGCCCTGGTGACGCTGGGGCTGCTGATGCTGATCTACCCGCTGACCCGTGGGCGCGAGCTGGGCTGGCCGCTGTGGGGCCATGCGTCGATGATCGGCAGCCTGCTGGTGTTCCTGGTCCTGGTGGTGTTCGAGCGGGAGAAGGCGCGCAAGGACGGTTCGCCGCTCGTGGAGCTGTCGCTGTTCCGGGTCAAGAGCTTCGCGGCGGGCATCGCCGTGCAGTTGGCCTTCGGTGTCGGCCTCGGCATCTTCTTCCTGGTCTGGACGCTCTACATGCAGAAGGGGCTCGGCTGGAGCGCGCTGCGGGCCGGCACGACCGGTATCCCGTTCTCGATCGCCGTCTCGTTCGCCGCCGGTATCTCCGTACAGAAGCTGGTGCCACGCTTCGGCCGCAAGGTCCTCCAGACGGGCGCGCTGCTGATGATCGTCGGCCTGCTCCTCTACATCTGGGAGTCCGACCGGTACGGCATGGGCATCACGTCCTGGCAGATGGCGCTGCCGCTGGTGGTCATGGGCGTCGGCATGGGCCTGATCGTGGCCCCGCTGACGGACATGGTGCTGTCCGAGGTCCCCAAGGAACACTCCGGTTCGGCCTCCGGGCTGATCAACACCGTGCAGCAGATGGGTAACGCACTCGGGCTCGGGCTGGTCTCGGTCGTCTTCTTCAGCTCGATCGGGGACCGGCTGACGCCGCAGCAGGTGGGCCCGGCATTCGCGGAGGGGTTCCAGCACTCGCTGTGGTGGGTGGCCGGGGTGCTCGCGGTGATCTTCCTGGTGATGTTCGCGCTGCCCGCGCGGCCGCGGCAGCACGTGGAGGGCGGCGATGAGGGCGTGCTCACCGTGGATGAGCCCGAGGTCGAGCTCGGCAGGACGCCCGCGCTGACGCCGTGATGCGCTGAGAAGCGTGACCGGTGCCCGCCCCCCATCTGGGGGTGCGGGCACCTGCGTGTCTGCGGGCGTGACCCGGGGGTTCCGGCCCCCGGCCCCCGGGTCAGCAGATGCGTGTACGGCTCTCCATGGCTCTGCGCGCGGTGTCCTCGTCCCCGTACACCTCGCACATGTGGCGGCCGTCCGGCGTGGCCGTGTGCTCGACCTCCCACAGGCTCGTCTCGCTGCCGTCGAGGAGCAGGAAGGCGTGCTCGTAAAGCGTGAATCCGGCGTCACGCCCGTCCACCTGGCACTGCCGGCCGAAGACCTGGGTGATGTGGTGGGCGAAGGCGGCGCGCAGCAGCCGGGCGGTCTCCTCGCCGGGACCGTCGCTGTTCTCCGCGCGGCGCAGGACGCGGCGGGCGTGGTCGGCGGAATTGTCCGGGGCGTACATCCGGGGCAGCGGGACCGGGGGAGCCGACATCAAGGCCGTGAGTACCTCCAGGTCGCCCTGCGGCCCGTCGTCCCCGAACACCGGGACGTCGCCGAAGCCGCCGGTCAGCCGGGCAGCGGCGATTTGGGCATCGGACTCTTCGTCGTACAGCTCGTGGTGCCGGAGGTCGGGCTCCGTCCAGGACTGCGGGTCCCTTCCGCCCCGCGGACCGCCGTGCACCAGCTCCCACAGGGTGAAGTGGGTGCCGTCGGACAGCAGATACGTATGCCGGTAGGTCTCGCGGTGAAGTACGGAGCTGTGGTGCGAGGAGTGCAGGGAACTGCTGTGGGCGAGTGCGGTACCGAGTCTCTCGACCGTCCAGTCGGGCAGGTCGAAAGAGTTGAGTGCCCGTCGCAGGAGTCGCTCGAGGTGCTGCTCGGTTGTCTCGTACGGATCGCTCAAGGTGCTGTCTCCAGGCCGTCGCCGCGTGTGACTTGTTGCGTGCTTAACGTAGTCCCTGGGTCCGACATCGCGACCGGGGTTCAGGAAAACGTATGACGCACACAGATGGTTCCTGGCGGTTCGTCCGAACTTCCTTACCCGGCAGGAGAGTCGGGGTCCGGGGGGCTGCGCGGCGACGGCCGTGGGGGGTGCCCGCGTGCGTCGTAAAGATCGCTGTACGCCGGGTAGCTGCCGCCGCCGGGGCGGTCGCCG
This sequence comes from Streptomyces sp. NPDC002785, assembly GCF_040295565.1. Classification (NCBI taxonomy): domain Bacteria; kingdom Bacillati; phylum Actinomycetota; class Actinomycetes; order Kitasatosporales; family Streptomycetaceae; genus Streptomyces; species Streptomyces sp. NPDC002785. The sequence goes on from NZ_JBEOVN010000044.1 coordinate 7,570, forward strand.
ATGCTCTGAGCTGCCCGAACGGCCTTCACGATGGCACGGGTCAGGGCGTCCGCTCCGGCTGCCAGCAGGTCATTGAGCGCGATCGGGTTCTGTGGATCCAGTGGCCGGGCGCCGGTGGCCAGCGCGAAAACGGTGTCCCCGTCGGTCAGCAGATGTACGGGGCGGACGGCGCGCGCCAGTCCGTCGTGCGCCGTACCCGCGAGCTTTTGCGCCTGGGCACGGGTGAGATCGGCGTCCGTGGCGACGACGGCGAGCGTGGTGTTGAGCGGGGGCCGCGCGTTCGCCTCCCGTGCCTCGGCCAGGCGCTGCTGAGCCGCCCGGTGGACCTCGGGCGCGGGGTACACCGGCGGTTCGGCGGCGCCGTACTCCCCGTACAGCACCCCGGTACGCGGATCGACGACCGAACCTGCCGCGTTCACCACGACGAGCGCGCCCACCGTGATCCCGGACGCCAGCCGCGTGCTCGCCGTGCCCACCCCGCCCTTGAGCTGCCCGGCGACCGCGCCCGTACCGGCGCCGACGCCCCCCTCGACGACCGGCGCCCCCGGCTCCGTACCCGCCGCGTCCTCCGCCGCCGCGCGGCCGGTCGAGGCGTCCGGGCGGGCCCGCCAGTCACCGCCCCGCCCCAGGTCGAAGATGCACGCAGCGGGGACCACCGGCACCACGTGCGCCGGATCGGGGCCGACCCGCACTCCGCGCCCCTGTTCCTCCAGCCAGGCCATCACGCCGGACGCCGCATCCAGGCCGTACGCGCTGCCGCCCGTCAGGACGACGGCATCGATGCGCTGCACCAGGTTGCGCGGATCGAGCGCGTCCGTCTCCCGGGTGCCGGGGCCGCCGCCGCGTACGTCGACGGCCGCGATCGCACCGCCCTCGGGGGCGAGGACCACGGTGGTGCCGCTCAGTGAGCCCGCGCCAGCCACCTGCGCATGGCCGACGCGCAGCCCGGCGACATCGGTCAGCGCATCGAGCGGCCCGGTGGCATCGGCCGGCGTGTCGAGCAGCCCGGACGACATGGGCGATGTGTGCTGCGCGACGGAGGGGTCTGTCGGCTTCTGTGGTTCTTCTGTCATTGCGTGCTCCTCACTGGGCTCACCATTCACCACTCGCGACTCGCCGTCAGTGTGCTCACCCCGCCACAGCGGGCCGTCGGGCCAGCGCGGCCCCCACGGCCACGGTCGCCGCCGCCACCAGGCCGGCCGCGAACACCGCCCACCCACCGGCGAACGTACAGGCCAGGACGGCCAGCGCGGCCACGGGGAGCGGCAGTTGCTCCGCGAGATCGCGCTTGAAGTGGCGGGCGTGCAGCGCCCATACCGTCAGCAGGAAGAGTGCGCAGGGCACGGTCACCGCGGCGGCGGCCACCGTGTCCGGGACATGGGCCTTGCCCACGGCCTCCTCCACCGCGACCTCGATGCCCGAGCCGATCGCGGCCGCGGAGCCGAAGATCAGGTAGTGCCCGTATCCCCAGATGAACGCTTCCCTGCTGCCGCGGAGGTAGTCGTGGATCGGCACGGCGAAATAGATCCACCAGGCGGAGAAGATGATCAACAGCCCGCCCGCGGCGATCGGCAGCAGCTCACGGAACGCTTCGTGCTCGTCCACCGCCTCCTGAACCGCGATCGTGGCCGCCGCGACCGTCTCGCCCAGCACGATGATCGTGAACAGGCCGTAGCGCTCGCCGATATGGTGCGGATGCCAGCTCGTCGGGCGGTCGCGTTCGGCGATCGCCGGAACGGACATCTCCGCGAGCGCGAGCACGACGAAGACGGCGGCCCGTGCTCCGCCCGTGTTGTCGGTCAGCAGCATGCCGATCCAGCCCAGCTGCACCACGGTGATCCCGACGGCGTACCGCAGCGCGACGCGCCGCTCGGCGCCCCGGGTGCAGTGAGCGGCGCGCAGCCACTGGCTGGTGAGGGCGAGCCGCATCACGACATAGCCGACGACGCCGACTGTCCAGTCGCCCGCGTCGAAGGCGCGCGGCACCCCGGCGGCGAGGATGAGCACACCGGTGATCTGGACGAACGTGACGACGCGGTACAGCGGGTCGTCGGTGTCGTAAGCCGAGGCGAACCAGGTGAAATTGACCCAGGCCCACCAGATCGCGAAGAAGACAGCCGCGTAGCTGGCGATTCCGGTGGCGATGTGGCCCTCGGCGACGGCATGCAGCAGCCGCCCGCCCGCCTGCGCCACGGCAACGACGAAGCAGAGGTCGAAGAAGAGTTCCAGCGGGGTCGACGCGCGATATCGCTCGGTGCGGCTGCGGGCAGTCATTCCAGGCATGGGGACCAGCACATCAGACGGGGTCGGCGGCGCCCGCAGGGACGCGCGCCGGGCTCAGGTCGGGAAATTCTTGTGAACACATTCACAAGCCCATGAGGGTCCAAAGTCCCCGGAGAAACCACAGGTCAGCACAGCTATGTCGGACCGGGCCCGATATCTGACGGGACCTTGGGCCCTCCGACAGGGACCATTGCGGGTCCGGGAATTCGGAAATCGGGAGTGCAATGGACGCAGCAGCGATGAGGCGGACGATCTCGGAAGGTGCGGGCCATGACGGCGACTGCGGCAGAGGCGACGACGGACAGCGGGGCCTGGGAGGGCTTCAGGGGCGGGCTGTGGCGCGACGCGATCGACGTCCGTGACTTCGTCCAGCAGAACTACACCCCGTACGAGGGCGACAGCTCCTTCCTCACCGGCCCCACCGCCCGGACCACCGCGGTCTGGGAGAAGCTCCTCTCGATGTTCCCGGACGAGACCGCCCGCGGCATCCACGACGTGGACGTGAAGACCCCGTCGCGGATCGATGCCTTCGGGCCGGGTTACATCGACGCCGGCCGCGATCTGATCGTCGGGCTCCAGACCGACGCCCCGCTCAAGCGCGCCATCATGCCCAACGGCGGCTGGCGGATGGTCGAGGGCGCTCTGAACGCGTACGGCTACGAAGCAGCCCCCGATGTCAGGGAGATCTACACCCGTCTCCGCAAGACCCACAACGAGGGCGTCTTCGACGCGTACACACCCGAGATCCGGGCCTGCCGCTCCTGCGGCATCATCACCGGACTGCCGGACGCCTACGGCCGCGGCCGCATCATCGGCGACTACCGCCGCGTCGCCCTCTATGGCGTCGACCGGCTGATCGCGGCCAAGGAGGCCGACAGGGCCGCCCTCGGCGAGCAGTGGCCGACCGAGCACGTCATCAGGGACCGCGAGGAGATCGCCGAGCAGATCAAGGCCCTGAACGAGCTCAAGGCGATGGCGATGTCGTACGGCCACGACATCTCCGGGCCCGCCCGCACCGGTCGTGAGGCCGTGCAGTGGCTGTACTTCGGCTACCTCGGCGCCGTGAAGGAGCAGAACGGCGCGGCCATGTCGATCGGCCGCATCGACAACTTCCTCGACATCTACCTCCAGCGCGACATCGGGCGCGGTCTCATCACGGAGGAGCGGGCACAGGAATTCATCGACGACTTCGTCATCAAGCTCCGTATCGTCCGCTTCCTGCGCACCCCGGAGTACAACGACCTGTACTCCGGGGACCCGACCTGGGTCACCTGGTCGATGGCCGGCATCGGTGAGGACGGCCGTCCGCTCGTCTCCCGTACGACCTTCCGGGCCCTGCAGACCCTCTACAACCTGGGCCCGGCCCCCGAGCCGAACCTCACGGTCTTCTGGTCGCAGCGACTCCCCGCCGGATTCAAGGAGTTCGCCTCGAAGGCCGCCATCGACACCTCGGCCCTCCAGTTCGAGTCGGACGAGCTGATGCGCCCGAAGTACGGCGACGACACGGCGATCGCCTGCTGCGTCTCCGCGATGGCGATGGGCAAGCAGATGCAGTTCTTCGGCGCCCGTGTGAACGTCGCCAAGGCGCTGCTTTACGCGATCAACGGCGGCCGTGACGAGAAGACGGGCAAGCTCGTGGTGAGCGGCTTCGAGCCGGTCACCGACGAGTACCTCGATCACGCGACCGTCGCCGAGCGGTACGACGCGATGCTCGACTGGCTGGCCAGGACGTATGTGCACGCGCTCAATGTCATCCACTACATGCATGACAAGTACGCATACGAGCGCCTGGAGATGGCCCTCCACGACCAGGAGATCCTGCGCACCATGGCCTGCGGCATCGCAGGTCTTTCGGTAGCCGCCGACTCGCTCTCCGCCATCAAGCATGCCCGGGTCAAGGTGATCCGGGACGAGACGGGTCTCGCGACGGACTACGAGATCGAGGGCGACTACCCGGCGTACGGCAACAACGACGACCGCGCCGACGCCATCGCCCGCTCCATCGTCCACGACTTCATGGAGAAGGTCCGCAAGCACCCGACGTACCGGGACGCGGTGCACACCCAGTCGGTGCTTACCATCACCTCCAACGTCGTCTACGGCAAGAAGACCGGCAACACCCCGGACGGCCGCCGCTCGGGCGCCCCGTTCGCTCCGGGTGCCAACCCGATGAACGGGCGCGACGAGCACGGCTACATCGCCTCCGCCCTGTCGGTCGCCAAGCTGTCGTACGACGACGCGGAGGACGGTATCTCGCTGACCAACACCATCACGCCGGACGCGCTCGGCCGCACCCCCGGGGAGCGGATCCAGAACCTTGCAGGCGTGCTGGACGGATTCATGGCGAGCGACGGCTTCCATATGAACGTCAACGTGCTCGACAAGGCGACTCTGGAAGACGCCATGGAGCACCCGGAGAACTATCCACAGCTGACCATCCGGGTCTCCGGATACGCGGTCAACTTCGTGCGGCTGACCCGCGAGCAGCAGCTCGACGTCATCAACCGCACGTTCCACGGCTCGCTCTGATCCTTCCCGATCGTTCCGAGCCCCCTGAACCGCGCGGCGTCGGGAGCCCATCCCCCGTAGGGACCCGGCGTCGCGCGCTCCGCGCCCGCCGCGCCAGACCACCGAACGCCCCGCCCGCACAGGAGGCCCTGCCATGGCCGCACTCCTCGACAACGCCGACAACGCCGGCGGCATCGACCACGCCGACAACACAGACAGCGTCGGCAACATCGGCACCTCCGTCACTCCGGCAGGTGCGGCCACCCGTCGGCCGATCTCCGGATCGGTCCATTCCTGGGATCTGTCGACGGGCGTCGACGGCCCCGGCACCCGCTTCGTCACTTTCCTGACCGGCTGTCCACTGGCCTGCCTCTACTGCCACAACCCCGACACCCTGCGGATGCGCAGCGGCACCCGGATGTCCGCGGACGACCTCGTCGCCGAAGTGGGCAAGTACACGACGTTCATCCGGGCCGCGGGCGGCGGCGCCACCATCAGCGGCGGCGAGCCACTGTTGCAGCCGGTCTTCGCCGGTGAGCTCTTCCACCGTTTCAAGCACGGGCTGGGGCTGCATACCGCCCTGGACACCTCCGGCTTCCTGGGCGCCCGTGCCACCGACGCCCTGCTGCGCGACGTCGATCTGGTCCTGCTCGACATCAAGTCCTGGGACCGAGCCACATACCGCAAGGTCACCGGTCGCCCGCTGGAGCCGACCCTGCACTTCGCCCGCCGCCTCGCCGACCTCGGTAAAGAGGTGCACGTCCGCTTCGTGCTTGTGCCGGGACTGACCGACGACCCGGCCAACGTCGACGGTGTCGCCTCCTTCGCCGCCTCCCTCGGCAATGTCTCCCGTGTCGATGTCCTTCCCTTCCACAAGCTCGGCGAGGCGAAGTGGCGGGCGCTGGGCAAGCCCTTCACCCTGCGCGACACCCCGTCACCCACCCCCGAGCAGGTCGCCTCGGCCCGCGAGATCTTCGCGTCCCACGGACTTCGAGCCGTCTGACGCACTTCGAGCCGGACGCACTTCGAGCCGTCCGACGGGCTTCGAGCCGGACGGACGAACGGGCTCACCCCGCCGAGCCGCAAAACAGGACGGATTGCTTCATATGACCCTACGGTGACGGGGTGACCGAGCCCTCAGACGCCTCCGCCGCAGCCGCGCAGCCCGCCCCCGGTGCACGCGCCGACTTCTCCGGAGCGCCCGGCACCCCGTCGGCGGCCGGGGCTACCGGACCCTGGTCCGCCGCACCTCGGTCCGTCACCGCCCGCGCGACCTCGGCCGGCGTCATCGTCTCCGGCCTGCTGATCCTCGCGATCGTGTTCGGCAGCCGGTTTCTGGAGAATTTCGACTCCGCCCTTCTTCCGTACGCCGTCGCCACCGTCTTCCTCGCCTTCGCCGTCGCCTACCGCTACACGGTCTGGATCTCCGCGCCCGGCGCCCGGCGCCTGTTCAAGCAGGGGTGGCGGAGCTTCTTCTCCGTGGCCAACTTCCGTAAGGCCCCCACAGCCCTGCCCAAGATGATCGCCACCTATCTGGGCTTCCAGAAATTCCTCGGCGCCCGTTCCCACGCCCGCTGGGCCGCCCACCAACTGATCTTCTGGGGCTGCGTCCTCGCCTCCCTGATCACCTTCCCGCTGACCTGGGGCTGGTTCACCTTCACCTCCGGCTCCGGCTCGGGCCCCGGCTATGAGATGCGCATCTGGGGCTTCAAGATCATCGGCTTCGACTCCCTGGACATCCTGGGCTGGCTGATGTTCCACGGCCTGGACATCGCCGCCGTGCTTGTGATCCCCGGCGCCTCGTACTTCCTCTGGCGGCGGATGAAGGACCGCGGCGCCATCACCGGCCAGCGCTTCGCCTACGACCTGGTGCCGCTGATCGCCCTGATCGTCATCTCCGTGACCGGTCTGCTGCTCACCTTCTCGTCGATCTTCCTGCACGGCGGCGGCTACGAATTCCTGGCGATCCTCCACATGGTGTCGGTGGTCCTCACCCTCGTCTACATCCCGTTCGGGAAGTTCTTCCACATCGTCCAGCGCCCGGCCGCGGTCGGCATGCAGCTGTTCAAATACACCACCCGGCAGGACCAGGAGGTCTTCGGCTGCCGCCGCTGCGAGGAGCCCATCGACACCGGGCCGTACGTCGAGAACCTCCGCGGCACCATGCGCGATCTCAGCCTCGGCTTCGACGAGTGGGCCGAATACTGCCCGCGCTGCAAGCGGGTGCTGCGCGGCAGCGCCTATCTCTCCCAGGTGAAGAAGGGCTTCAAGTGACCTCGGATCCGCGAGCGGCCGACCCCCGTACGGTCGTCCCTCTCGACCCCTCCCTCGCGCCGCCCGGCACCCGGGCCTTCCGGGACGCGGGAGGTATCCCCGCCGACCGGTGGCACGCCGACCAGGAGGGCGAGACACTCGTCCCCACCCACTGCTGCTTCTGCGGCGTCCAGTGCGGGATGTATCTGCGTGTCGACCGCGCAGGCAAGGTCTTCGGCGTCGAACCCCGCAACCACGACATCAACCGGATGCGGCTGTGCCCCAAGGGCATCAACGCGTATCAGCAGGTCAACCACCCCGACCGGCTCACCGCCCCGCTCATGCGCCGTACCCGCGACGAGGACTTCCACGAGGTCTCCTGGGACGAGGCGCTCGACTTCACCGCCTCCGAGATCAAGCGCATCCAGCAGAGTTACGGCAACGACGCCTTCGGGCTCCTCGGCGGCGCCAGCCTCTTTACCGAAAAGACCTATCTGGTCGGCAAATTCGCCCGGGTCGCCCTCAAGTCCCGGCATGTCGACTACAACGGCCGGCTCTGCATGGTCAGCGCCGCGGGCGCCAACAAGCTCGCCTTCGGTATCGACCGGGCCGGCAACCCCTTCTCCGACATGCTGCTCACCGACTGCCTGCTGATCGCGGGCGCCAACGTCGGTGAGTGCTTCCCCGTGATGACCCAGTACGTGTGGGGAGCCCGGGACCGCGGCGCAAGCCTGATCGTCGTCGACCCGCGGGAGACCGCGATCGCCCGCACCGCCGACATCCATGTCGCGCTCAAGCCCGGCACCGACTCGGCCTTCTTCAACTCCGTACTGAACGTCGTCATCGAGGAGGGCCTGACCGACGAGGCCTATCTCGCCGCCCACGCCACCGGCTGGGAGGAGGTGAAGGCCAAGGCCGGTGAGTACCCGCCGTCCCGGGCCGCCGAGATCTGCGGCATCCCCGCCCCGCAGATCGTCCAGGTCGCCCGCGCCTTCGCCCGCGCCCCCAAGGCCATGGCCTGGCACGCCCGCGGCATCGAGCATCACTCGCAGGGAGTCGAGAACTGCCTCAGCGTGATCAACCTCTGCACCGCCACCGGCCACATCGGCAAGCCCGGCGCCGGTTACGGCACCCTCACCGGCCAGGGCAACGGGCAGGGCGGCCGCGAGCACGGCCAGAAGGCCGACCTCCTTCCCGGCGGCCGCTCGATCACGAACGAGGAGCACCGCCGACAGATCTGCGAGATCTGGGGCATCGAGGAGTCCGAACTCCCGCCCGCAGGCACCTCGATGATGGAAATGGTCTGGCAGATGCGGCGCCTCGAGATCCGCGGACTGCTCGGCATCTGCAACAACCCCTTCGTCTCCCTTCCCAACTACAAGGTGGTCAAGGAGGGGTACGACGCCACAGAGTTCCATGCCCAATTCGACTTCTTCCTTTCCGAGACCGCTGCCAACGCACATGTCGTCTTCCCCGTCACCACCTGGGCCGAGGACGAAGGGGTGATGGCCAATGCCGAGGCCCGGGTGGTCAAGCACAACAAGGCCCAGGACCCGCCCCCCGGCGTACGGACCGACACCTGGGTGCTGTGCGAACTCGCCAAGCGCCTGGGCGCGGGCGACAAATTCGCCTTCGCCGATGCCCGCGAGGTCTTCGACGAGCTGCGGACCGCCTCCGCCGGCACCGTCAACGACTACTACGGCATCACCTACGAGCGGCTGGAGGAGACCGGCGGCATTGTCTGGCCCTGCCCCTCCACCGATCACCCCGGCACCCCTCGGCTCTTCGAGGACGGGAAGACCTACCACCCCGACGGCAAGATCCATCTGCAGGTCGTCGAGTGGCACCCGCCGATGGACCCGTACGACGACGAGCACCCCATGTCGCTGACCACCGGACGCACCGTCGCCCACTTCCTCTCCGGCAACCAGACCCGCCGCCTGGGCGCCCTCGTCGAACAGACCCCGCGCCCCTGGGCCGAACTCCACCCCTCCCACGGCTTCCGCAACGGCGAACCGGTCCGCGTCGTCACCCGGCGCGGCAGCGAGGTCTTCCCCGCCCTGGTCACCGAGGCGATCCGCCCCGACACCGTCTTCATCCCGTACCACTGGCCCGTCCCCACCGCGGCCAACGCCCTGACCATCGACGCCCTCGACCCCCGCTCCAAGATCCCCGAATACAAGGTGTGCGCCTGCCGTATCGAGCACGCCGAAACGATCGACGAGGTCCCCGCACCTCCTGTCGCACCCGGCCACGTCGCCTACCCGGAGGTCCAGGTCTCCCGTACCGACCCGCTGCCGCCCACTTCCCCCCAGGGTCGTGGCACCTCGGAGAGGGACTGATCACCGCATGATGGGCAGAACGATCTTCATCGACCCGGGGCGCTGCATCGGCTGCCAGGCCTGTGTCTCCGCCTGCCGGGAATGCGACTCGCACCGCGGTAAGTCGATGATCCACCTCGACTACACCGACGAGGGTCAGTCCGTGGCCTCCCTCCCCACGGTCTGCATGCACTGTGAGGACCCGGTCGCCCCGTGCGCCGAGGTCTGCCCCGCCGACGCGATCCTGGTGACCGCCGACGGTGTGGTCCAGCAAGCCGACACCACCCGCTGCATCGGCTGCGCAAACTGCGTCAACGCCTGCCCCTTCGGTGTCCCGAAGATCGATCTGCAGGCGAAGCTGCAGATGAAATGCAACCTCTGCTACGACCGCACCGCCTACGGCCTCGCCCCCATGTGCGCGACCGTCTGCCCGACGGGAGCGCTGTTCTACGGGACCGTCGAGGAGCTCCAGGCCGAGCGCCCCGGCGTGCAGGTCGCCGACACCTTCGTCTTCGGCCGGAGCGAGGTGCGCACAGGCGTCGCCATGGTCGTACCCGCCGACAAGGTCCAGTGGCCGGTGCCCGGCGGCCTTCCAGTCGTCGAGATCAACGGGAAGGACGTCCGTCGATGAGTGTCACCGGCCAGCCGCCCTCCGGGGACCCGCGCGAAGCCCTGCGCGACCGGATCGCCGCCGACTCCCTCACCACCCGGCGCGACTACCTCCGGATCGTCACGACCGTCTCGGGCGGACTCGCCGTCGGCGGCCTCGGCGTGGCCAGCGGAATCCTTCCGCGCCACGGCGACCCCGACAACGCCAAGGCACTCGCGCCGAAGAAGATCACCGCTCAGCTCCTTCCCGGTGAGTCCATCGCCTTCCGCTACCCGGACGAAGAGGACCGGGCGGTGGCCGTCCGGCTCGACGACGGCACCCTCGTCGGCTACTCCGCCATCTGTACCCATCTCGCCTGTGCCGTGCTCTGGCGCAACGATCGTGGCTCCGGGGGCGAGCTGTACTGCCCCTGCCACGAGGGCATCTTCGACGCCCGCACCGGAGAGGTCACCGCCGGGCCACCGCCCCGCGCACTGCCCAAGGTGGTGCTCACCGAGCAGGCCGACGGCAGCGTCTGGGCGGTCGGCACGACCCGCTCGGGCGAGAGCATCGAGCACGGCCTGTGCCGCCAGCTCAGCACCGACCGCCCGGACCTCGCGTCCCGCATCGGCTGCCCCGCGGTCAGAGGCGGAGGCGCGGAGACACCCCGGGCCGCCGAGGCCGAGACCCCCGGCAGGCGGACATGACCGACGCCCGGCAGCCCCGCAACCAGGAGTCCCCCGACTATCCGGAGTACCGTCCGGGCAGCGCCCGCCCCGAACTCAACCGCCCCGTCCACGAACGCTATCCGCAGATCCGCGCCACCAGCGGCTACGGCGACCCCCGGGTCCGCCACACCGGTCCCGGCCCGGGTGCCGGCACCGAGCAGGAACCCGAGCGCTCCTCGAAACTGACGGCCCGGCTGGCCTTGGCGATGACCGTCGTCATCGGACAGCTCTGGGGCCTGACCGTCATCATCGACGCGTGGATGGAGGGCCACACCGGTACGGCCTGGTGGGGTGCCGGCTTCCTCTGCCTGTCGTTCCTCGTCGTCCTCGGGCTGTGGGCGCTCGACCCGAAGGATCGCTGACCACAGCCGTACCCTTGAGATATGAGCACCGCCCCCGCCCCCGGCCCGCGCGATTCGAAGCCGACCCAGCCGGAACCTACGAAACCCAAACCGGCTCTGATCTTCGACGATCCGCTGGACCAGCAGTCCGCGGACGATACGGACCGAGGGTGGGGCGAGCGGGCCCCGGCCGGCGGGAGCGCCGCCGATCTGGCGCGCTTTCTCGACGAGAAGCCGCCCCACCACATCTGAGCCCCCGCTCCGTGGTGGTCCGACGACGCTGCTGCCGGTCCCCCTGCCGAGCGTCCCGCTACTGGTCGTGGCCTCGGCCGGGGTCCTGGCCGAGGGCCTCGCCCCCCGGGGCGCACAAAGCTGAGGGTGGCACTGAGCACCGAGCCCCACAGGATCCGGATGCCCTCGGTCGTCTCGCCCGTCTTCGGGTCCGTGACACATGTGTCGTAGGCGGAGCCAACTCCTTTGCAACTTACGGCAGTAGGCGATGGAATCACCCAATTCGCACCTTTGATCAGGTGACTTGACGGCTCATCGGTACGAATCAGCACAGGGTCACCGCCAGCCTGGCCGAGATACCCGCACCGGCCAGCGAGGCGGCCGTGCCCCGGGGGACGGACAGCACGATCAGCGCGCCGTTCTCCGCGAGACCTTCGGCCGTGGCCTGCGGTACATCTGCCACCCGTGCGCCCTTCGCCAGCACCCGGGCATCGGCTCCGGTCCCCTCGGCGGCGATCACATCGACGCGATCACCCGGCCGTAACAGCCGCACCGTCCCCGCATCCGCGATCCGGACCGGCGCGGACACCAACGGAACCGGCCGCCGCACCCGCTCCGGCGCCGCCCCGGCCGTACCCCCTGCCCCATGCGCCGTATCGCCGCCCGCACCGCCGCCCAGCCCCGTCGCGGCCAGCGCGGCAGCCGTCAGGGCCAGCCCGGCGGCCAGAGCGCGGCGCTGCCGCCACAAAGCCCGCCGCAGCCGGTGCCCACCACCTCCGCGCACCCGCAAAGGCTCGAACGCGGGCACACCACTGGGCGGGGGAGCCGACGCCGGAGGCCCCGGAGCCGTCGGGCATACCTCCCCGGCAACCGAAGTGAGACGTTCAGAGGACACAGACGGGAGCGACGGGAACATGGCCAACACCACCTGCCGTGAGGAGTTTCGGACGAACACCCCTCACGATCCACCGTCCACGAGTTTCTCGCCGAAGCCTGTGGACGGCTCCGGCGTTGTGGACAACCCCGTCACTCACGCACGCCGCAACCGTCACCCACGCACGCCGCAACCGTCCCCCACCCACCCTGCTAAGGAAGCTCGATCCCCGTCTTGAGCCCGTCCAGCGCATGTGAGCACGTGCAGTCGCGGTCCGCCTCCGCAGGTAGCGCGGCCACCACGTCGAAGAGCACCGCACGCAGCCGGTCCACGTTGGCCGCGAACACCTTCAGCACCTCCCCGTGCGAGACGCCCTCCCCGGCCTCCGCGCCCGCGTCGAGGTCCGTCACCAGCGTCATCGTCGTGTAGCAGAGGCCCAGTTCACGGGCGAGGACCGCCTCCGGGTGCCCGGTCATTCCGACCACCGACCAGCCCATCGCCGCATGCCAGCGCGATTCCGCCCGGGTCGAGAAGCGCGGCCCCTCCACGACCACCAGTGTCCCGCCGTCCACCGGCTCCCAGCTCTTCGCGCGAGCCGCCGCCAGCGCGGCCCTGCGCCCATCGGGGCAGTACGGATCGGCGAAGCCCAGATGCAGGACGTTCGGCTCCGCGCCATCGGCCCGGATCTCCCCGTCGTAGTACGTCTGCGTCCGGGCCTTGGTGCGGTCCACCAGCTGGTCGGGCACGAGCAGGGTGCCCGGCCCGTACTCCGGACGCAGGCCGCCCACCGCGCACGGGCCGAGCACCTGACGTACGCCGACGGAGCGCAGCGCCCACAGGTTGGCCCGGTAGTTGATGCGGTGCGGCGGCAGATGGTGGCCGCGTCCGTGGCGGGGCAGGAAGGCGACCCGGCGGCCGCCGACCTCGCCGAGGAACAGGGAGTCGCTCGGCTGTCCGTACGGGGTGTCCACCCGCACCTCCGTGACGTCCTCGAGGAAGGAGTACAAGCCCGAGCCGCCGATGACACCGATCTCTGCGTTTGCCATGCGATCACACTAGCGGCGCGGGAAAACGCCGAGGACCCCGCCGAACGCATCGGCGGGGTCCTCGGGGAAGTGCGGTTCGGCTCAGGCGGCCGACGTACCACTCGTCGAGGACGACGAGGAGGACGAAGAAGACGCGGCGGGCGAGGAGGAAGCGGACGACTTCGTGTCCGACCCCGTCGACGACGATGAATCGGACGAAGCGGAACCGGATGCCTTCGCCGAGGACGACGCCGACGTGCTGCTCGACGAGGAGCCACGGCTGTCGTTCCGGTAGAAACCGGAACCCTTGAAGACAATGCCGACCGCCGAGAACACCTTCTTCAGGCGTCCTTCGCAGCTCGGGCACGCGGTCAGGGCATCATCGGTGAACTTCTGCACCGCCTCAAGGCCCTCGCCACATTCGGTGCACTGGTACTGATAGGTCGGCACTTGCTCCTCCTGGCACTCTCACTCAATGAGTGCTAACGACGCTCCATAGTGACGTATTCCGCTGGATCAGTCCACCGTGACCGGCTCCCGGTGACCGATACCACGTGCCACGGTCCGTTCCGAAGCGGCGGGTGCGAGCCTGGAGCGCAGTGCCAGCAGGGTGGCCAGCGCCAGTACGGTCCCCACAAGCGGCACCACGAAACCGGTGCTCGCGCCGTGGGCGTCGGCGAGCCTCCCGGCGACCGTCACCGCGGCCGCCTGGCCGAGGGCGACCGAGCCCGTCAGCCAGGTGAACGCCTCGGTCCGGGCGGACCCCGGCACCAGCGCCTCGACCAGCGTGTAGCCGCTGATCAGGGCCGGGGCGATGGAGAGCCCGACCAGCAGTCCGAGCCCGGCCAGCAGGGGCACGGAGTGCACCGCCCACAGTCCGGACGCGGTCAGGGTCAGTGCCGCGTACCCGACGATCAGACGCCGTCGCGGCCCGCTCTTCCAGGCGATGGCGCCGCAGGCGATCCCGGCCAGCATGTTGCCGGCCGCGAAGACCCCGTACAGCAGACCGTTCGCCCCGGGCCGGCCGATCTCCTCGGTGAAGGCGGTCAGCGAGACCTGCATGCCGCCGAAGACCGCGCCGATTCCCAGGAAGGCCACCGCGAGCACCCGTACACCCGGTATGGACAGGGCGGACTCATGCCGCTGAGAGGAGCCGGACGCGGTGTCGCGCACCGCCGGCTGGGTGCGGCGCTGCGCGGCGAAGAACAGTCCGCCGACCAGAGTCAGCCCGGCTTCCGCGATCAGGCCGGCCGCCGGGTGCACTCCCGTGCACAGTGCGGTGGCGAGCACCGGGCCGATGACGAAGGTGAACTCGTCCGTCACCGATTCGAAGGCGGCCGCGGTGGACATCAGCGGCGAGGCCTTACGGCCCGGTGCCGCGCCCAGTACGGCCGCCCAGCGGGCCCGTACCATCGGCCCGATCTGCGGAACGGACGCGCCGGTCGGCACGGCCGCCGCGAACAGGGCCCACAGGGGCGCGTCCGCCAGCGCCAGCGCAGTCAGTGCGGATACGGACGCCGCGTGCACCAGGACACCGGGCAGCAGCACGGCGCGCTGGCCGAAACGGTCGGCGAGTTTGCCGGTCTGCGGTGCGAACAGTGCCATGGAGACACCGGTCACGGCGGCGACGGAGCCCGCGCTGCCGTACGAGCCGGTGGTGTGCTGAACCAGTAGCACGATGCCGATCGTCAGCATCGCGAAGGGCTGCCGTGCGGCGAAGCCCGGCAGGAGAAACGTCCACGCACCGGGGGTGCGCAGCAACTGCCCGTAACCGGGGCGGTCGGAGACCGTGGACGCCACGGTCCATGCCTTTCTGCCGCCTGGTGGCCGAGCTCCCGCGGGTCCGGGCCGGCACAGGTGGTGCGGGCTCGTGCGAGTGCTGCCGAGAGCTGTCCTCTTCGCGCGGAACTGCGGTAGATGCCGGGCGCTCAGCAGAGGCGGAGGACGCCACGACCGCCATACGGTCGCGCCAGCTCTGCATCAGGCAGAGTTGGTCGTTCAGATTGGTCGATCGGGTTGGCCGACCCCACTGCAGGGGCCGATCAGGTTTCCTGCATGATACAGGCGGACGTCCTTGCGCACCTCTGATGTGCGCAAGGCCCACGCCCCCGCCCCGGATCGACAGCGCGCAGCCCCGGCGGCCTTCTCAACGGCGCGTTTTCGGCCCGTCGGCCTTCCTCGGCTTCTTCATGGTCTTCAGCTTGTGCGTCACCTCATGTGCCACATGAGGCCCGGCGAGGCTCCCGTCGCTGCCATTCGTCCCCAGCCAGCCCGCGAGCTTGCCGCCCTCGCCGACCGCGCGCAGCCGTTCCTCCGCCGCGTCGCGCACCGGGTCGGTGGTGACCACCAGCAGTTCGTCGCCGCGTCGCAGTATGGTCGACGGCGCCGGTACGAAGCTCTTGTGGTCCCGTACGACCAGGGTGACCGCGGCCCCGGCGGGCAGCCGCAGCTCCCCGATCTCCACGCCGTGCATCTTCGACTTCCCGGGGATCGCCACCGACAGCAGATGGCCGCGCAGCCGCTCCAGCGGCGCCGACTCGATGCCCAGGTCGGTGGCCTCGGCCGGATCGTCGGCGATCTTCAGGGCCTTCGCCATCCAGGGCAGGGTCGGTCCCTGGATGAGGGTGTACACGACGACGAGTACGAAGACGATGTTGAAGACGCGGGTGGAGCCCTCGACTCCGGACACCATCGGAATGGTCGCCAGGATGATGGGTACGGCGCCGCGCAGCCCCGCCCAGGACATGAACGTCTTCTCCTGCCAGGGCAGCCGGAACGGCGCCAGCGAGATGAAGACCTCCAGCGGACGTGCCACCACGGTCAGTACCAGGCCCACGATGACGGCGGGCCAGAAGTCGTCGAGCAGATCGTGCGGGGTGACCAGGAGTCCGAGCAGCACGAACATGCCGATCTGGGCGATCCAGCCGAGCCCGTCGGCGAAGCCGCGGGTGGCGGGCCAGTGCGGCAGTTTGGCGTTGCCGAGGATCATCGCGGCCAGATAGACGGCGAGGAAGCCACTGCCGTGGGCCAGGGCGCCCGCCGCGTACGCGGACACCGCGATCGCCATCACGGCGATCGGATACAGACCGGACGCGGGCAGCGCCACATGACGCAGTCCGAACGAGCCGAGCCAGCCAACAGCGAGACCGACGGCCGCACCGATCGCGAGCTCCAGGGCAATCTCGCCGACCAGTACGTACCAGCTGTCCACCGGCCCCCTGGTCGAGAAGGCCACCACCAGGATCACGACGGGCGCGTCGTTGAAGCCCGACTCGGCCTCCAGTATCCCGGTGACCCGGGCGGGCAGCGGCACCTTGCGCAGCACGGAGAAGACCGCGGCGGCATCCGTCGACGAGACGACCGCGCCGATGATCAACGACTGCCGCCAGTCCAGGCCGACCAGGTAGTGCGCCCCGGCTGCGGTGACGCCGACGCTCACCGCGACGCCGACGATCGAGAGTGCCGCGGCAGCCGGCAGTGCGGGTTTGATCTCTTTCCACTTCGTGCCCAGGCCACCCTCGGCGAGGATCACGACAAGTGCGGCATAGCCGATCACCTGGGTCAGTTCCGCATTGTCGAACTTGACGTCGAAGATGCCGTCCTGCCCTATGGCGATCCCGATGCCGAGGTACAGGAGCAGGCTGGGGAGCCCGCTGCGGGACGAGATGCGCACCGCCGCCACCGCGACGAGCAGGACGAGTGAGCAGACGAGCAGGAGTTCGTTGAGCGCGTGGACAGTCAGTGGCCGTTCCTTCCCTGCGTACGCCTGCCGAATCAATCCTCGGCATCGGCCATGGACGGCCGGTACTTCGTTACCTTACCTAATCTTTAACGCTTTCTTGATGCGCTCGATCATTCGTGCGATCGCCACGCAATTCGAGCCATCCCGATGCCGCGTCAGAGCCGCCCCGGTCCTGCGCCTATGGTTGCTCCTGCACTCCCAGGACCACCTGCCCCTCGAAGGACAGCGATGCCCGCCAACACAACCGCCTCTTCCGGCACCACTGGTTCCGCCGGTGGGAAGACCGGCAGGAAGAAGGGGCGACGTGCCCGCCTGATCGTGATCGTTCTGGTGCTGGCGCTTGTCGCGGGTATCGGTTACGGCGCGTTCTGGTCCGTATCCACCGTGCGGGCCTCGTACCCGCAGACGACCGGTTCCATCAAGCTCGACGGCCTCGACGGCAACGTCGACGTCAAGCGCGACAGCTACGGAATCCCGCAGCTGTACGCGGACTCCGATGCCGACCTCTTCCGCGCCCAGGGCTTCGTACAGGCGCAGGACCGCTTCTGGGAGATGGACGTCCGCCGTCATATGACGGCAGGCCGGCTCTCCGAGATGTTCGGCTCCGGACAGGTCGACACGGACTCCTTCCTGCGCACGCTCGGCTGGCGCAAGGTAGCCCAGGAGGAGTACGACAACGTCCTGTCCGCGGACACCAAGAAGAACCTCCAGGCGTACGCGGACGGCGTGAACGCCTACCTCAAGGGGCGCGACGGCAAGGACATCTCCGTCGAGTACGCCGCCCTCGGCCTCACCAACGACTACAAGCCGAGCGAGTGGACCCCGGTCGACTCGGTCGCCTGGCTCAAGGCCATGGCCTGGGACCTGCGCGGCAACATGCAGGACGAGATCGACCGCTCGCTGATGACCAGCAGGCTCGACGCGAAGCAGATCGAGGACCTCTACCCGCAGTACCCGTACGACAAGCACGATCCGATCGTCAGTGGGGGCGGGATCTCCTCGGTCACCGGGAAGTTCGACCCGGACGCGGCACCGTCGACGGGCATCGGCTCGAACACCATGGCGAGCGCCACCGAGGGCCTGAACACCCAGCTCTCCTCGCTCTCCGACACCCTCGACCAGATCCCGGCGCTGCTCGGCCCGAACGGCAACGGCATCGGGTCCAACTCCTGGGTGGTCTCCGGCGACTACACGACGACCGGCAAGCCGCTGCTGGCCAACGACCCGCACCTGGCGCCCCAGCTGCCCTCGCTCTGGTACCAGATGGGGCTGCACTGCCGCGAGATCACGGCGACCTGCCAGTACGACACCGCGGGCTACACCTTCGCCGGGATGCCCGGCGTGATAATCGGCCACAACCAGGACATCGCCTGGGGCTTCACCAACCTCGGCGCGGACGTCAGCGACCTCTTCCTGGAGAAGGTCTCCGGCGACGGCTACCTGTACGACGGCAAGGTCAAGCCCTTCACCGTCCGTGACGAGATCATCAAGGTCGCGGGCGGCAAGAGCCGGAAGATCACCGTCCGCGAGACCAACAACGGTCCGCTGGTCTCCGACCGCAGCGGTGAACTGGAGAAGGTCGGCCAGAAGGCCCCCGTCGGCAACTCGGCTCCGGACCGGGCCGAGGGTTACGCGGTCGCCCTGAAGTGGACCGCGCTGGAACCCGGCCACTCCATGGACGCGGTCTTCGAGCTCAACCGGGCCAAGGACTTCAAGAGCTTCCAGGCGGCGGCCGAGCACTTCGAGGTTCCCTCGCAGAACCTCATCTACGCCGACACCAAGGGCCACATCGGCTACCAGGCACCCGGGAAGATCCCGGTCCGCCTCCAGGGCGACGGCACGATGCCCAGCCCCGGCTGGTCCTCGGAGTACGGCTGGAAGAAGGACCCGGTCCCGTTCGACGAGCTGCCCTACGAGTACGACCCGAAGCGCGGCTACATCGTCACCGCCAACCAGGCCGTCATCGACGAGAAGAAGTACCCCCACCTGCTCACCAAGGACTGGGGCTACGGCGCCCGCAGCCAGCGGATCAGCGACCTCATCCAGTCGAAGATCAAGGGCGGCGGGAAGATCTCGACCGAAGACATGCAGAAGATGCAGATGGACAACACCAGCGCGATCGCCGCGCTGCTGGTGCCCGAGCTGATGAAGATCAATATCTCGGACAAGAGCGTCCGCGAGGCACAGAAGCTCCTGGAGGGCTGGGACTACACCCAGGAGTCCGACTCGGCCGCGGCCGCGTACTTCAACGCGGTCTGGCGCAACATCCTGAAGCTGGCCTTCGGCAACAAGCTTCCCAAGGAGCTGCGGGTCGAGGGCGAGTGCCTCAATGTGCCCCGGGCCGACCTCTCGGGCCCGGTCGACGAGCAGGGCAAGCTGGTGCGCGAGTGCGGCCGGCGCGACGCGGACTCGGCGCAGCCGGACGGCGGTGACCGCTGGTACCAGGTGGTCGCCGACCTGATGGACGACCCGAACAGCGACTGGTGGAAGTCGCCGAGGAGTGGCCGGGACACGGCGACCGAGAACCGCGACCAGCTGTTCGCCCGCGCCATGGAGGACGCCCGCTGGGAGCTGACCGCGAAGCTCGGCAAGGACATCACCACCTGGAGCTGGGGACGGCTGCACCAGCTGACCCTGAAGAACCAGACCCTCGGCACCGAGGGCCCCGGTCTGCTCCAGCGGGCCCTCAACCGCGGCCCGTGGAACCTCGGCGGTGGCGAGGCCGCGGTGAACGCCAGCGGCTGGAACGCGGCGGGCGGCTACGACGTCGTCTGGGTTCCGTCGATGCGGATGGTCGTCAACGTGGGGGACTGGGACAAGTCCCGCTGGATCAACCTCACCGGCGCCTCCGGGCACGCGTTCAGCGCGCACTACACCGATCAGACCGACAAGTGGGTCAACGGTGAACTGCTCGACTGGTCCTTCGGGACGAACGCCGTCGCCAAGTCGACGACCGACGCCCTGACCCTCAAACCGTAGGGCCCGTCCGGCGGATCACGGCCGGTGTCACCACCACGTCCACGGGGTGGTCGTGCGGTTCCTCAGGGACCTGCGCGACCACCTCGTTGTCGTAGAGCAGGACGACCAGCGCCGGGTGCGCCCCCGCCGCGGCGAGCCGGGCGAGCACCCGGTCGTAACTGCCGCCGCCACGACCGAGCCGCATGCCGCGCGCGTCCACCGCGAGCCCCGGCAGCAGGACCACCTCGGCGTCCAGAACCGCGTCGGGACCGAGTCGTTCGCCGTTCGGCTCCAGCAGCCCGCGGCCGGCCCGGACCAGACGGCCGGCTCCTTCGTACGGCGCCCAGTCCAGATCGTTGTCCGCGAGGAGCACCGGCAGCAGCACCCGCACGCCCCGCTCACGCAGCGCGTCCAGCAGGGCGCGGGTGCCCGGCTCACTCCCCACCGAGACATACGCGGCGACGGTACGAGCCCCGGACAACTCCGGAAGGTTCAATGCGCCCCGGGACAGAACCGACGCGGCGTTTTCCACGTCTTCCCGGGTCAGAAGGCGGCGCGCGGCCAGCAGTTCACGCCTGAGGAGCGCCTTTCGGGACGGATCGGTGTTCATCGGGCACCTTGATTCTCTTGTATGTGTATATAGCCGTACAAAGTTAATCGGAGCATCATCTTCCGCCCGTACGTACCGGTTATGGTTCTGCGCATGACTCAGTCGCACACCAGGATCAGCAAGGCTGTCATCCCGGCCGCGGGCCTCGGTACCCGCTTCCTGCCGGCCACCAAGGCCACTCC
The DNA here is from genome assembly GCF_040295565.1 of Streptomyces sp. NPDC002785. Lineage (NCBI taxonomy): Bacteria > Bacillati > Actinomycetota > Actinomycetes > Kitasatosporales > Streptomycetaceae > Streptomyces > Streptomyces sp. NPDC002785. The sequence goes on from NZ_JBEOVN010000044.1 coordinate 28,215, forward strand.
CAAGGAGATGCTGCCTGTGGTCGACAAGCCCGCGATCCAGTACGTCGTCGAGGAAGCGGTGGCGGCCGGTCTCTCCGACGTCCTGATGATCACCGGACGCAACAAGCGCCCCCTCGAGGACCACTTCGACCGCAATTACGAACTGGAGTCCGCGCTCACCCGCAAGGGAGACGCCGAACGGCTGCAGAAGGTCCAGGAGTCGAGCGACCTGGCCACCATGCACTATGTCCGGCAGGGCGACCCGCGCGGCCTCGGCCACGCCGTGCTGTGCGCCGCGCCGCACGTGGGCGACCAGCCGTTCGCGGTCCTCCTCGGCGACGACCTGATCGACCCGCGCGACCCGCTGCTGGCCCGTATGGTCGAGATCCAGGAGCGCGAGGGCGGCAGCGTCGTCGCGCTGATGGAGGTCGCCCCGGAGCAGATCCACATGTACGGCTGCGCGGCCGTCGACCCCACCGCCCAGGGTGATGTGGTGCGCGTCACCGGCCTGGTCGAGAAGCCCGACACGGCCGAGGCGCCCAGCAACCTCGCCGTGATCGGCCGCTATGTCCTGGACCCCGCCGTCTTCGACATACTGCGCAAGACCGAGCCGGGCCGCGGCGGCGAGATCCAGCTCACCGACGCCCTGCAACTCCTCGCCGACGACGAGAAGATCGGCGGCCCCGTGCACGGCGTCGTTTTCAAGGGACGCCGCTATGACACCGGTGACCGGGGCGATTACCTCCGTGCCATTGTCAGACTCGCGTGCGAACGTGAAGACCTGGGCCCGGACTTCCGGACCTGGCTCCGCAGTTACGTCACCGAGGAGATGTAGCACTTTGAGCAGCACGATCTGGTCGGTGGACGAGCACCTGGAAGACATTCTCGGCGCAGTGCGACCGCTCGAACCCATTGAGCTGCAACTGCACGACGCCCAGGGCTGCGTCCTCGTCGAGGACGTCATCGTGGAGATCGCCCTGCCGCCCTTCGACAACAGCTCGATGGACGGGTACGCGGTCCGCGTCGCCGATGTCGAGGGCGCCGACGAGGAGTTCCCCGCGGTGCTCACCGTCATCGGTGACATCGCGGCGGGCAACGACGGGCTGCCCGGCGACCGGAGCGTCGGCCCGGGCGAGGCCGCCCGCATCATGACCGGCGCACCGCTGCCGGCCGGCGCCGAGGCCGTGATCCCGGTCGAGTGGACCGACGGCGGCAGCGGCGGCGACGCCGCCGACACCATGCGCGCCCACCGCGCCGCCCCCGAGGGCGCGGGCGGTGAGGTCCGCGTGCACCGCCCCGTCGGGGCGCGCGCCCATGTCAGGGCCCGCGGCAGCGACGTCGAGCCGGGCGATCTCGCCCTGCGCGCCGGATCGGTGATCGGCCCGCCGCAGATCGGACTGCTCGCCGCGATCGGCCGCTCGACGGTGAAGGTGCGGCCCCGGCCGCGCGTGGTCGTCATCTCGACCGGCAGCGAACTGGTGCAGCCCGGCGAGGAGCTGACCGACGGCCAGATCTACGACTCGAACAGCTTCGCGCTCACGGCCGCCGCCCGGGACGCCGGAGCGATCGCCTACCGGGTCGGCGCCGTCACCGACGACGCCGACACGCTCCGCGCCACGATCGAGGACCAGCTGATCCGCGCCGACATCGTCGTCACCACCGGAGGCGTCAGCGTCGGTGCGTACGACGTCGTCAAGGAAGCCCTGTCGCCGGTGGGTGACGAGGACGAGCCCGGCAGCGGCATCGACTTCCGCAAGCTCGCCATGCAGCCCGGCAAGCCCCAGGGCTTCGGCTCGATCGGCCCCGAACACACGCCGCTGCTGGCGCTCCCGGGCAATCCCGTCTCGGCGTACGTCTCCTTCGAGCTGTTCGTACGGCCCGCGATCCGCGCCCTGATGGGACTTCAGGACGTGAACCGCCCCACCGTCCGAGCCACGCTGAACACCGCCAAGGCACTCACCTCGCCGTCCGGCAAGCGCCAGTTCCTGCGCGGTACGTACGACGCGGAGGCCGGCACCGTCACCCCCGTCGGCGGCTCCGGATCGCATCTGATCGCGGCTCTTGCCCAGGCCGACGGGCTGATCGTGCTGCCCGAGGACGTCACCTGTGCCGAGACCGGCACGGACACCGAGGTGATCCTGTTCCGCTGATCCCCGGGCGGTGGCGGTACGGTATCTGCCGCTGTGCCTTCCCGGGGACACCCCCGGGCCCGGGGCTCGCACCCCGGTGCGGGCCCAGGGTCTGTCCGGCGGATCATGGCCGGGGCGCGGCGTCTGGCACGGCACCTCGCGGCGTTGCCGAAATGTCCGAATAGCTCCGCTATTAGGATGCTCCGGCGCCTTGCGATGCACCGCACCGGACGCCGCGCCCTGACCGACCCTGATCCGCCGGACAGGCCCTGGCGGGCAACCGGCGCCCTACCGCGAGGCGGAGTTAGTTGAGTACGCAGAACAGGCTGACGCACATCGACGAGGCGGGCGCGGCCCGCATGGTCGACGTCTCGGAGAAGGACGTCACCGCGCGGGTGGCCCGCGCGAGCGGCCGGGTTCTCGTCTCGCCGCGCGTCGTCGAGCTGCTCCGCGGCGAAGGGGTCCCCAAGGGCGACGCCCTCGCCACGGCCCGTATCGCCGGGATCATGGGCGCCAAGCGCACTCCCGACCTGATCCCGCTCTGCCACCCGCTCGCCGTCTCCGGCGTCGAGGTCGACCTGAGCGTCGCCGACGACGCAGTGGAGATCACCGCCACGGTGAAGACCACGGACCGCACCGGCGTCGAGATGGAGGCCCTGACCGCCGTCTCGGTCGCCGCGCTCACGGTGATCGACATGATCAAGGCGGTCGACAAGGCGGCGGTCATCACGGATGTGCGGGTCGAGTCGAAGTCGGGCGGCAAGTCCGGCGATTACCGGCGCACCGCGGCGGACGGAGCGGAGGCATGACCGACCCCAAAACCGCGAGGCCCGCCGACGGTCGGCCGTCCGGGGCAGCGCTCGGTGGCGGGCCGTCCGCCCCGTACGCCGCTCTCGTCGTCACCGCATCCAACCGGGCCTCCGCCGGGGTCTACGCGGACAAGGGCGGCCCCCTGATCTCCGAGGGGCTCGCGCGGCTCGGCTTCGCCGTCGACGGGCCGCAGGTCGTGCCCGACGGCGACCCGGTCGAACAGGCACTCCGGGATGGGGTGGCCGCCGGGTATGACGTGATCGTCACGACCGGTGGTACGGGCATCTCGCCCACCGACCGCACCCCCGAGGCCACCCGTCGCGTCCTCGACCACGAGGTCCCCGGCATCCCCGAGGCGATCCGTGCCGAGGGCCGCGACAAGGTGCCCACCTCCGCGCTCTCCCGCGGCCTCGCGGGCGTCGCCGGCCGCACACTCATCGTGAACCTGCCAGGCTCCACCGGCGGGGTGCGCGACGGCCTCGCCGTCCTCGCACGTCTCCTGGTGCACGCCGTCGACCAGCTCCGTGGCGGCGATCACCCCCGACCCGGGAGCCCGAGCTGAACGTCCCGACCTGGCCGGTGGTCCTCAACGACGGCGAGATCACCCTCCGTCCGGTAAAGATGCGCGACCAGCGCATGTGGCGCGAGGTCAACCGGCGCAACCGTGAATGGCTGCGCCCCTGGGAGGCGACCGTGCCGCCGCCCGCCCCGGGCGGACCGGTGGCCCAGCGTCCGACGTACCGTCAAATGGTCCGCCATCTGCGCGCCGAGGCCAACGCGGGCCGGATGCTGCCCTTCGCCATCGAGTACGAGGGCCGCCTGGTCGGTCAGTTGACGGTCGCCGGGATCACCTGGGGCTCGATGTGCTCGGGCCACATCGGCTACTGGGTGGACCGGGAGGTGGCCGGCCGCGGTGTGATGCCGACCGCGGTCGCCCTCGCCGTCGACCACTGCTTCAGCAGGGTCGGACTGCACCGCATCGAGGTGTGCATTCGCCCGGAGAACGGGCCCAGCAGAAGGGTCGTCGAGAAACTGGGATTCCGTGAGGAAGGTCTGCGCCCGCGCTATCTCCACATCGACGGCGCCTGGCGCGACCATCTGATCTACGCGCTCACCGCGGAGGAAGTGCCCGACGGGCTGCTCCGGCGCTGGCACCGGACAAGACCCGGAACACCAAGAGAAATAAAATAAGTGTTCGATATTGATCGCCATGGAGTCACAAACGAACGTGCAAACCCGCACGGTCGATCTGAACAATCACAAAAAAAGTCCTTGATATCAGCCGGATCGTGCGACACACCGGGCCAATTGGCGGATGTCCCCGCGCAAACCCCTCTACGGTGTGAGACGTGAGCAGCAGCGGCCTCATCTATGCAGTCATCGTCGGGGCCTGGGCCGCCTACTTGGTGCCGATGTGGCTCCGCAGGCAGGACGAGCTCAATGAAGCCCGTCCGACGGAACGCTTCAGCACCGCCATCCGGCTGCTGTCCGGACGGGCGGCCATGGAGCGCCGGTACGCCAAGGAGCTACGGGAGCGCGCCACCGAGGAGGCGGGGCCCGACGCCGACCCGGACGTCGACACGGACCGAATGGATTCCGTGGACGTCCGGGCCTTCGCCGCACCCCCGGCGCATACCGAAGCCCGGGTGTACGACCCGGCGCGCACGCCCGAGCGCACGGACCGGGAACGCCCCGCGTCCGGTCCCGTGCGGCGCGCGCGCCGCACAGGCGGGACGGACGCCGAGCGCGTCCGGCGCGCCCAGCGCCTCCAGGTCCTCGCGCGCCGTCGGCGTACCACCGTCGTCCTCTTCCTCGCCTTCACCCTCGGTGCGGTCGTCGCGGCGGTCGGCGGCCTCGGCTTCCTCTGGGCACCCGCGGTTCCGGCGGTGCTGCTGAGCACGTACATCGTGCATCTGCGCGCCCAGGAGCGACGCCGGTTCGTCTTCACCATGGACCGGCGCCGGGCCGAAGTGGCGGCGCAGCATCTGCGCGAGAGCCGTCCCCGCAGGCACCAGTCGGCCGCGGCGGCCCCCGCCGAGGCCGACGAGGAGCCCGAAGCGCGCCGCCCCGAGCCCGAGCCCGCGCCGGCGGTCTCCCCGCAGGAGGCCGGCCGCCGCGCCCTGGTCGAGCAGACGGACCACGCCGAATGGGTCGACCAGCAGCGCGAACGAGGCCAGGTCCAGGGCGACAGCTGGGAGCCGGTCCCGGTCCCCCTGCCGACGTACGTCACCGCACCGGTCGCCCCGCGCGCCACGGGCAGCGTCGAGGTCGGCAACCCGGAGACCTGGAGCGCGGCCCGCTCCAGCACTGCCGAACCCACCCAGACGGGCACCTCGCACCCCGTGGCACCCCCCGTCGACCCGGCACCGCGCCAGCGCACCAACCAGTCCCGCCGCACCCGCGACCGCGGCCGGACTCCGCTCTTCGACCAGTACGAGGACGGGGAACGCCCCCGTGCCGCCAACGAGTGAGCCCCGCCCGAAGCCGCCCCGGCTGACCAGTGACGGAACGGATTTCCAAGCATCCCGGTGAGGGTGCTAAAGTTTCACTCGTTGCAAGGGCCTGTGGCGCAGTCTGGTAGCGCACCTCGTTCGCATCGAGGGGGTCTGGGGTTCAAATCCCCACAGGTCCACCGCAGCTCAGAGCCCCTACCGGGAAAGTCCGGTAGGGGCTCTTTGGCGTTGCCCGACAGCGATGTGCATTGCATGGCTGGGGCGGGTGCTTTCCGACCGGCACCTTGGCTGCAGCATCACGATCTGACTCGGCGTCTACCGCCGATGATTCGGACACCGGTCTGCGTAACCTGCCGCCGCATGGCTTGCACAGACCAGGCAGCGGGAGCGGACCGTCTCGTGGGTAGCCACTAAGATGCGGCCAGGGGCATGGTGCAGGACAGTCCCGGCAATCGGGGGAAGGGGCGTTCACAGGAGAGGGCCTACCCTCCTGTGGCCCGTCGAGTTCCTTGAGCCGTGCTCCTGCCCGTAACCCTGCCCATACCGATGCTCCTGGAGGTCTCCGGTGAAGTCAGCCGCGCGGCCGTCCGCCCCGAAGCCCGGTCCTCCACCGCGCCAGGAGCGCTGGTTCCAGCCGCGCCGTTCCGGGTTCGGGTGGGAACAGGAGGGGCTGGACCATGTGCGGCAGCTGATGCCCCAGGTCGAGCCGTTCCGGGCATGGGCCACGTTCCAGTTCACCGGTGCCTCTGGGCGGGTCAACGAGTGCGACCTGCTGATCGCTGTGCCGGGAGGCGCGTACCTGCTGGAGCTGAAGGGCCACCCCGGCCGGGTGGTCAACCATGGCGACACCTGGCAGTTCCACGCCGACCGGGTGCGCACTCTGAAGAACCCGCTGCACCTCACCGACCTCAAGGCCAAGGAGCTCAAGGAGCAGCTCACTCGCGCGGCGCGTGCCCTGAATGAGGACCCGAGGCTGGTCCCCTTCATCAAACCGGCGGTCTTCCTGCACGACCCCGACCTGGTGAGCGAGCTCGACGAGTTCCAGCGCACCGCCGTCTACGGGCGCAACGACGGCGTCAGCGGACTTCCGGGGATCTGGGACGGTCTGCTGGGCCTGCCGCCCGAGCGTGAGAGCTGGCGCATCACGCCACGGACCGGTCTGCTGCTGGAAAAGCTGATGAAGCACATCGGCGTCAGTCACTCCATGGCTCACCTGCGCTTCGGCAGTGACTGGCGTCTGGAACCGCGTGCCCTGGACGCGGGCCCCGGCTGGGAGGACCGGCTCGCGACCCGGGACGACAGCCTGGTGAAGGAGAGCGGCCGGGTAAGGATCTACCTCGCCGGTCAGGCAGCCTCGACGCAGCAGCGCGACGCGGTGGACCGGGCGGCTCGCCGCGAGTACCAGGTACTGCAGGGCATCAACCACCGCGGCATCGTGCAGGCCGTACAGATCCGGGAGCACGCAGGTGGACCGGCGATCCTGTTCCGCCACCGTGCCTCGGACCTGCGCCTCGACGCCTACCTCGACGCGTACGGCAGCCGGCTGACCGCCAAGGACCGGCTGGACATGGTGCGCCAGCTCGCCGAGGCGGTGCGCTACGCGCACAACCGGTCTCTGTACCACCGCGCCCTCTCGGCCCGTTCGGTGTACGTCTCGGCCGAGGAGGACGGCAGTGACCCGGTCATCAGGGTCGCGGACTGGCAGACGGCCGCGCGTGACTTCCGGACGACACTGCACCGCTCCCTCGGTGACAGCCCGCTGGACTCCGGCCTGATCGCGGATGTCGCACAGGTCTATCTCGCTCCCGAGTCCGGCCAGGAGTTCGCCGACCCGGTGGATCTCGACGTGTTCGGTCTGGGCAGCCTGGCGTATCTGCTGTTGACGGGTCGCCCGCCTGCCGAGCGGCGCAGCGCGCTGGTGGACCGGCTGGCGGGCGAGGGAGGGCTGCACCCGTACGCGGTCGCCGACGGAGTGTCCGCAGCTCTCGACGAGCTGGTCTTCCAGGCCACCGCGGCCGACGTACGCCACCGGCCGGTGTCGGCCGACGAGTTCCTGCGGTTGCTGGACGCGGCCGAGATCGATGCGGCGACCCCCGAACCGGCGGGCGCGCCGACCGCCGATCCGTTGACGGTGCAACCCGGACAACCTCTGGACGGCACCTGGACGGTCACCCGGATCCTCGGTACCGGCGCCACGGCCCGCGCGCTGCTCGTGCGCCGGACCGGGGACGACCCCGAGGGGCCTGCGGACTCCCCGAGGGTCTTCAAGGTCGCCCTCGACCACGAGAAGGACGCACGCCTGTACGCGGAGGCCGAGGCCCTGAAGGAGGTCGGCGGCGGACAGATCGTCAAGTTGCTGGCCGATCCCCGGGAGCTCGGCGGCCGCACGGTGCTGGAGATCGAGTACGCGGGGGGTTTCCGCCCGGCCGTCGACCGGGACCCGGTCAGTCTCGGTTCGCGTCTGCGTGGCGAGGGCCGACTGGGCTACGACCAGCTGGAGCGTTTCGGCAACGACCTCTTCGCGGCCTTGGACGCCCTGGCCGCCAGGGGCGTGCGCCACCGTGACATCAAACCGGACAACCTCGGGCTGTTCCGGCGCAGTGACGGCTCCTGGCAACTGATGCTGTTCGACTTCTCCCTGGCCGACGTGCCGGACAGGGACGTCCAGGCGGGTACGCGCGGCTATCTCGACCCGTTCCTGGGCGGAAGCCGCCGCGCCCGTTATGACGATCACGCCGAGTGGTACGCCGCCGCGGTCACCCTGCACGAGATGGCGTCCGGCGAACGCCCGGTGTGGGGCGACGGCGCGACCGACCCGCTGACGGTCACGAAAGCCAAGCTGTACGTCGCTGCCGAGCTGTTCGACCAGGCGCTGAGCGAAGGGCTGACCCACTTCTTCGAGCGGGCCCTGCACCGTGATGCCGAACAGCGTTACGACAGCCTGCGCGACATGCAGGAGGCGTGGCGGCGGCTGTTCCGTACGGCGGACTCGGCGCGTCCGGCGACCACGCCCGCCACGGTCGGGATGACCGCCGAGGACATCGAGGACGCCCGTGAGCAGGCTGCGGCGGTCGCCGATCTGAAAACACCGCTGGAGGCGGCGGGGTTGTCGCCGCGGGCTGTGTCCGTCGCCGCGTCCCTCGGCGCCTCGACGGTCGGGGCGCTGCTCGATGTCCCTCCGCACACGATTTCCCGCGCGCGGGGCGCCGGGAACGCGATCCGCAAGGAGCTCAACCGCCGCCACCGCCAGTGGTCGCACGATCTGCGCAAGCCTCCCGAGCCCCGCAGACCGGTGGCGATCGCGATGGACGCCCCCGAGGAGGCGCTGGAGTCGGTGGAGACGCTGGCCGCGCGGCTCATGCCCCCGGAGAACCAGGGGCGTCGTACGAAGCCGCGTCCCGATGTCGTACGCGCCACCCTCCAGCTGCCGGGCGGCGCCGACCTGGGGGACTGGCCGACGCAGACCGCCATTGCCAAGGCGCTCGACATCAGCCAGAACACGGTCTCCCAGCATCAGCTCGCCGCGGTCGAACGCTGGGCGGGCCTGCCGTGGATGGACCGGATCCGGGACGAGCTGGCGGCGATACTCTCCGAGCAGGGCAGAGTGATGACCGCCGTGGAGCTGGCGGACGAGCTGCGCGTCCGGCACGGGGCGGGTGACGGCGATGCGGCCGATACGCCGGCCCGGTCGCTGGCCGTGGTCCGCGCGGCGGTGGACACGGAGGCCCGCAAGCGGGACGAGAACGCCGTCTCCGAGCCTCCGGCACGACTGGCCATGCTGCGGCGCGACGGTTGTGTGCTGCTGGCGCTGGAGGATCAGCCCGGCGCGGACGAGCCGACGCCCGCCGAACTCGCCGACTACGCCGCGGCGCTGGGCGTCGTGGCGGCCAAGGTCGCTGTCCGCGATCCGCTGCCCGGCCGGGTGACGGTGCTGCGGGAACTCCGCGCGGTCGGCGCGCCCGAGGGCATGATCCCGCTGGCCGACACCCGGCTCGTCGACCTGGCCGCTGCCATGGCACGGGGCGTCGGAGTCTCTCCGCGACTGGAGCTCTACCCGCTGGGTCTGGACCTGGTCCCGGCGCTGCGCATCTCGCAGGCCGCCGCAGGGGTGCGGCCCGACACCGGGATCGGCACCGACGACCTGCTGGCCAGGGTGCGTGCCCGTTTCCCCACGTTGGCGGTGCTCGCCGACACCACGTACGTGGAGTTGGAAGAGGCCCTGGACCAGGCCGGCTTCCCGCTCGCCTACGACCAGCAGCGCAAGCGTTTCCTGCCGCGCGCCCGGGAGGCCGTCACTTGGCACACCGAGCAGACGGTGTCCGCGCTGGCCAGTACTCGGACGCTGATCGAGGACGCGCAGAGCGAACTGGCGCTCGGCCGCGATCCCCGGCGGGTCCGGGCCGCCCGCCTCCAGGCGGCCCGCCGACGGGGCGGTTTCGTCGCTCTCACGGTCAAGGGGCCCGAACTCCCCGGTGTGGCCGAACGGTTGGCGGAGCGATTCGATGTGACGCCACTAGCCCTGGACGATCTCCTCCTCACGACACTGCGGGAGCTGGCCCAGGAGCAGCGTGCGCCCTGGCAGGCGCTACTGAAGGCGGATGCCGCGTTCGCCGCCTCGGGGAGCATCGGCGCGGGCCTCGCCTCCTACGCGCGGCTTGCGTTGGAGCGGGTCGTGGCCCGTGTCGCGGAGCTGGCGGCGGCTGCCGGGCCGCGCACGGTGCTGCTCGCTCACCGGGCCGGGCTGGTTGCCCGCTACTGGGAGGTGGGGGGACGGGAGTTGCTGGTCGCGTTGCAGAACGCCGCCGGGCGCCCCGCTGATGCTCCGCACGGCTTGTGGCTCCTCGTCCCCATGGAGGATCCCGAGGCCTCGCCCGCCCTGGATGGCCGCACGGTGGATGTGGTGGACCGGGCGACCGGGTGGGTGGTGCTCGACGGGCTGTTCCTGAAGGAGCTGAAGTCGGGGACGTGGGAGAACGCGGGCTGACAGGGACCCTTGGCCGGGGGCCGTTGAACAGTTACCTCCTCGGCCCCCTGCTCAGCTTTCAAGCAAGTCGGTGACGTATTCGCGGAGTTCAGGCGGCAGCTCCCCGAGTCGGATCTCCCGCAGCTGTGAGACATGGTCAAGGCCGACATGGCCGGTTGACATCAATTCGAGGATGGCGTGGAGCTCGGCCTCCAGGGCCGAGTTCTCCTTCTCGGAGGCCGCAGCCGCAGACAGCAGCGTTGCCAACGCGGAAGCCTGAGCAGGTGAATAGGCGCTCAACCGATCGGTGACTTCGTCGGCCGCGCGTTCACGCACCCCCGATGCCGCATCCAGGACCTTGCGCGCCATGTCGATAAATTCACGGGATTCCATGTACTCAACCTATTTGGATCAATACGGCAGTGGGTACCGGCTCGGCCAGGGGGTATGTGTACTGTCGGCCGCATATAGGTCTCGGTCCAGTTCCGCGTGGACCGCCGTCACCCGGCCGACCGCGTCGAGGTCGAAGCGGCGGGAGCCGGAGAGGCGGTCGAGGATGCGGCGGGTCAGCTCGCGGCCGGCCTTGTCGTAGGCGAAGTCGATGGCCCAGCCGGAGGCCAGCATGCCGGTGCGGCGTCCGGCTGCGTCATACGACCAGGTCGTCGCCGCGCCGTACGGCGTCCTACGACCCGTGCGACGCCCCAACTCGTCGTAGCAGTAGGTCATCAGGCGGCCGTCGACCGTCTCCTCGCGTACCCGGCCGAATCGATCTCGCAGCACCGTCAGCGTGCTGCCGCTCGGGGCCTTCGTCACTTGGTCGGTCAGGTCGTAGGCGTAGGTGGTGACCCCACCAGCCGCGTCCTTGCGGACCACCTGGCCCAGCTCGTTGCGTTCGAGCCGCACCGTCTGGTCCAGGGCTTCGGCGTAGTTGCGTGACGCCGGGTTTGTGCTCATCCGAGGCCGAGGAGCGCGAGGGGGCGACGGGGGTCGCGGGCGTTGTGACGGAGGCTGGCCGCGATGTTCTTCACCCCGGCTGTCCGGAGGGCTCCGATGGCGAGGTTGCGCCAGGTGGCCATCGCGCGGGGCGCGTTGCCGGTCCGCAGCTGTGAGGCGTCCTCGGCGAAGGTGGTGTCGCGGACGTGGTGCAGGGCCTCGATCGTCCAGTGGTCACGGACGAGTCGGGCGAGTTGGGGCGGGGCGGCCTGCCCGGCGGTCAGGCTGGTGACTGCGTAGACGGTCGTGATCGTGGTTTTGTCGGTCTTTCGGTCGGTGCGGCGGCGCTTGGTCTGGACGGCCTGGCGGGCTCCGGGGAAGAAGAGGTTGTTCACGGTGGCGACCTTGATCCGGCGGATCTCCGAGCGGCCGTGGCCGACGCCCTTGGTGCGGCCCTGAAGCGGGATGTCCTTCCACGGAAGGGACTTGAGCTGCCTGCGCAGCTTCTTCTGGTTGCCCTTGACGATCACGATGTAGTGGGCACCGCGGCCCAGGAGGTAGTCGGCGTGCTCGCGCTGGGTGTGCATCGCGTCGCTGGTGACCACGACGCCGGCCAGTTCGGCCACAGTGTTCAGCAGCGGCTGGAAGCAGGTGATCTCGTTCGTCTTCTCGCCGACGTCCAGCTGGGCGAGGATCAGGCCGGTGGTGTGTTCCAGAGCGGCGGGCAGGTGAATCTTCCGGCCCTTCGCCTTGGCCGCGCCACGCAGGCTCTTGCCGTCCACGGCCAGGCCGCGGAGCCCGGCGGTCCCGGTCGCCTTCGGTCTGCGGTCCGCGAGCCAACTGCCGACCGCTCGGTCCAGCGCGTCGCCGTCGAGGCGGGCCATCAGTCGGCGGACCGTTGTCTCGGCGGGCAGGACCCGTTTGGGCAGCAGCGGATCGGGGCGGGCGCCGACCTGTTCCAGCACATGCGCCGGAGCGTCGGCGATCCACTCGCCGACCGCCAGTAGCGAGGTCGCCCCGGCCAGCACCGCACACGCAGTGAGTGCGAGGACGACGGCCAGGCGGTGGCGCACCCCGCGTGGATCACGCGGGTCCGGTACCTCGGCCAACCGCTTCAGAAGGCGCGGGACCTCCTCGGATTCGACCTCGGGGTGCTCGCGGAGCTGGTCAAGGGCAGGCGGGATCAGCGATGATGCGTCGGCAGGCACGGTCTTCCACTCGGGTCACGGGGCGTCGAGAACTCCATGATCTTGGAAGCCGTGCCTGTCACGTTCCGGGCCCGTCGCTAACCTGACAGACCACCGCGAACCGGGCGTCACGCGACTACGCCGAAGCCCTGAGCCGGATGCTCGGAAACGGGCCCGTCCGGTTCGGAGGGAGGCCGAGCGGAAAAGGCCCTGCCCAGCAGGGACCTCGCCGCTCGACCGACCCTACCCGCACCCTCCTCGACGAATGGGCCTACGCGCAGCCCTACCGGAGCGAAGCTGAGCGACGCGACGCCTACCTCGCCTGGCTGCACACCTACAATCACCACCGCGGACACACCGCGCTCAAGGGCCAACCACCCGCCAGCCGCGTCCCCAACCTCACAGGGCAATACAGCTGGGGCCGAAACGGTCGAGGCCGCAGGGCAAGTGCCCGACGACCGATGAGTTTCTCCGCCCTCCTCAGTCATTCAGTCATAGTTGCCGCACCACAGCCACGTGACATGGGAGACCTCAGATGCGCACCCTGATCAGCACCGCCTTCGTCTCGCTCGACGGCGTAGTGGAGGCCCCGGGCGGGGAGCCCGGATACCGGAACTCGGGGTGGACCTTCAAGGACATGGAGTTCGTGCCGGAGGCATTCGAGATCAAGGGCCGTGAGCAGCAGGAGGCCACCGCGATGATGATGGGCCGGGTCAGCTACGAGGCGTTCAGCCCGGTCTGGCCGGACATGGCGGAGTTCGCCCACTACAAGGCCATGCCGAAATACGTCGTCTCCACCACCCTCAGCGAAGACGACCTGGTCCCGAACTGGGGCGAGATCACGATCCTGCGCTCACTCGACGAGGTCGCCGCCCTGAAGGAGACCGAGGGCGGCCCGATCATCGTCCACGGCAGCGCCACCCTCAGCCGGAACCTCTCGGACGCCGACCTGATCGACCGCTACCACCTCCTCGTCTTCCCACTGCTGCTCGGCGCGGGCAAGCGCCTGTTCAGCGACACGGACAAGGACACCCAGAAGCTGAAGCTGATCGAGCACGAGGCGTACTCCAACGGCCTGCAGAAGAACGTCTTCGACGTCATCCGCTGATGGTCTGTGCCGGCAGTCCGAGGTGGCCGCGCAGGCAGGGCTTCGGCGTAGTTGCGTGACGCCGGGTTTGTGCTCATCCGAGGCCGAGGAGCGCGAGGGGGCGACGGGGGTCGCGGGCGTTGTGACGGAGGCTGGCCGCGATGTTCTTCACCCCGGCTGTCCGGAGGGCTCCGATGGCGAGGTTGCGCCAGGTGGCCATCGCGCGGGGCGCGTTGCCGGTCCGCAGCTGTGAGGCGTCCTCGGCGAAGGTGGTGTCGCGGACGTGGTGCAGGGCCTCGATCGTCCAGTGGTCACGGACGAGTCGGGCGAGTTGGGGCGGGATCAGCGATGATGCGTCGGCAGGCACGGTCTTCCACTCGGATCACGGGGCGTCGAGAACTCCATGATCTTGGAAGCCGTGCCTGTCACGTTCCGGGCCCTGGTCTTCTGCCGCAGGGTGACCCGGCCGAGGGCGTCGTGCTCGAAGCGGACGCCTCCGGCGCGGGTGATGCTGGTGCCGCTGTAGGAGCGCTCCCCGATGGCTTCGCTGCCGGGGTGCCGGTCCGGCCAGGACGCCGAGGTCTGGTTGCCCGCGTCGTCGTACGCGTACCGCTCCGTCCAGCCGGGGGCATGGACGGCGGTGGGCCGGCCCATGCGGTCGAGGTCGAAGGTGCGGGTGCCCGACAGCCGGTCCGCGACGGAGAGCAGATGCCCGTCGGCGCGGTAGGCGTAGGCGCGGCTGTTGACGGCCTGGGCTCCTGATGTGATGTGCTGCGCGGCGAGCCGTCCGGCTTCGTCCCAGGCCGATGTCATGGTGATCGCGTCGCCGAAGGCGCGGGTCAGCTCGCGGCCAGCGGCATCGTGGGTGAAGTCGACCCGCTGGCCGCCGGTGGTCAGTTGCTCGGGTAGTCCGTCGGCGCCGTAGGAGTACGAGGTGACATGACCGGTCGGTGTGGTGCGGCGGATTCGGCGGCCCAGGTCGTCGTAGGCGTAGTCAAGGGGGCGGCCGTCGACCAGCTCGGTCTTGACCTGTCCGCGGCGGTTGTACTGGTACCGGAGTTCGCTGTCCGGTCCGATCGCTTCCAGCAGGCGTCCGGCCCTGTCGTAGGCGTAGGTCGTGACCCGGCCGTCGACGTTCTTGCGGAGCACCTGGCCGAGCTGGTCACGGACGAACGAGATGGTGCCGCCGAGCGTGTCGACCCGCTCGGTGAGCTGGCCTGCGGCGTCCACACGGTAGGTCAGGGTGCGCCCGTCGAAGTCGGTCTCGGACACGATGTTGCCAACCGCGTCGTATTCGTACGTCCAGGTCAGGCCCTGCGGGTTGGTGACCCGGGTGAGGCGCAGGTCGTTGTCGTGCTCGAACTCGTAGCGGCCGCCGTCGGCGCGGGTGCTGGCGAGCGGGAGGTCGAAGTGGGTGTATTCGTAGCTCGAGACGCTGCCGGAGGCGTCAATGTGGGTCAGGCAGTTGCCCTCGCCGTCGTAGGTCCAGGACTGTGTCGTGCCGTCCGCGTCGGTGCGCCGGGACAGCATGCCCTCCACGGTCCATTCGAGGTGGGTGACCGCACCGAGCGGGTCGGTAAGGGTGACCGGTCGGCCGAACGCGTCTCGGACGAGGCGGGACTTGGCGCCGAGCGGGTCGGTCACCTCGATCGGCAGACCGGCCGCGTTGCTGCGGATGTGGGTCGTGTTGCCGAGCGCGTCCGTCACGGAGGTCGCATGGCCGGCCTCGTTGTAGGTGGTACGTGTCGCGGCGCCGGACGGGTC
>NZ_JBEOVN010000045.1:0-43226 GCF_040295565.1 Streptomyces sp. NPDC002785
GATGGGGCCTCCCCTGGTCGAGCGAAGCCGAGAGCTCGGGGAAGGAGCGTCGTTGACTGACGACAACGCCGCAAGCGGAGTCGCAGGGCGTCGGGCGCCCGCTCCCTATCGTGGGGGAGGTCGTTACGGTGGCAGGGGACCTTCCTGACGTTCCGAGTCTTGCACCGGGCAGTGACAACCGCAGCCCGCACCCGAGGGGCGGGCCGCGTCGGTGTCGAAACTGAGCGCCAGCCTGGCAAGCAGGGTGGGCGCGAGGCGCAGCGGCTCGGGGTCGGTCCGGGCCGTGACGTCGACGGGTTCGGGCAGGAAGCCCGTGGGCGCGCAGCGCTGCCTCCTGCTCGGCAAGGAGGGCGAGGCGTTCCGCGGAGGGGTCGGGGTGGAGCGGGCCCTTCACGTACACGGCATCGACATCACCGCGCCGCAGCGCCGCCGGCTCGGCGGCCCACTGGCGTTCGTGCTCCGAGGCGGGTACGTCAACGAGCGTGGCGTCGTCAAGTGCGAGTCCGGCGCAGGCGAGCGCGCCCTCGAAGCCGCGCGCACCGACTGGTTCCAGTCGCAGGCCCGCTCCTGCGCGCGGGCCCCGGAGATCCTGCTGCTGTCCCCGGCGGAACGCCGACCGCCCATGCCGTGAGCCGAAGGCACTGTCGGCGTCGCGTGGCACGATATGAATCGCTCGGGGCAGGTGCCGGGCAGGACGGCAGCCGGACTGCGCGGACAGAGGAACGTACATGACAGAGGCCGGACCGACGGAGGCCGGAGCCCCCACGGGAAGGGGCGCCCGGGAGCTGCTGGCGCAGGCCGAGCAACTGCTGGACACGGCGCGCACGGTGCTGGCCGATCACGCCCGCGCCGTCGATGCCGTGCACACGGCGCTGGCTCCGCTGCTCGATTCCCTCATCCGTCGCGAACTGTCGGCCATCCCGGTCTCCAGGCTCAAGGACGTCACCGAGGGCAGATTGCGGCTCGGCGCGATCGAACAGGCCGGCTTCACGACCGTCGGCCAGGTCCACGAGGCGAACCGTTACGAGCTCCGCCAGATCCCCGGGGTCGGCGCGCAGACCGCCGACCAGGCGCTGGCCGCGGCCGGGCAGATCGCCCACGCGGTACGGGACACCGTCGCGGTCCGGATGGACGTGGACACCCCGGACGACTCCACGACCGCGTTGGTCACCGCCTTGCACCGGCTGGTCGAGGCCGGTCCCGACGTCCGCCGGGCCGTGGATGCGGCGGGCCGGCTCGTCGGACGCCTCGATCCCTTGTTGGCCGCGGCGGGACCCGCGCGGGGGCGGCTGCGCATGCTGTTCACCCGGCGCCGGGCCCGCGCCCAGGCGCTGGAAGCCGTGACCTCGGTACGGGCCGCCGTCGCCGAGGCAGCCGCGCGCGGGCTTCTCCTGCTGTTCGGACAGGTGTCGGTCGATCTGCTGCGGGACGCGGAGTCGGACGTCGCGGCGTGGGTCGACTTCGAGCTGCGCTCCGCCGAGTACTACAGCCTGCTCGCCGAGATGTCGGACACCGGCCCGGACCGGGACGCGGCCGAGGGGTTCCTCCCGTCCGGGATCGCGGACCGGGTGCGCGATCTGCGGCTGGACGACGCCCATCTGCGTGTCTCCCTGCGCGGCTACCAGTCGTTCGGCGCCCGGTTCGCGCTCGCGCAGAAGCGGGTGATCCTCGGCGACGAGATGGGGCTCGGCAAGACCGTCCAGGCCATTGCCGCGCTCGCGCACCTCTCGGCGCGGGGCGAGACACACTTTCTGGTGGTCTGCCCGGCGAGCGTGCTCATCAGCTGGGCGCGCGAGGTCCGTTCCCGCTCCACCCTGCGCGCGCTGCCGGTGCACGGCCCCGAGCGACAGGGCGCCTTCACCGAGTGGCGTGAGACCGGCGGGGTCGCCCTCACCACGTTCGATGCCCTGCACACCCTGCCGCCCGCCCGGGACTGCGGCATAAGGCCCGGCATGCTGGTGGTCGACGAGGCACACTACGTCAAGAACCCCGAGACCCGCCGTTCCCGGGCGGTGTCCGGCTGGACGCAACGTACCGAACGGGTGCTGTTCCTGACCGGTACGCCGATGGAGAACCGGGTCGAGGAGTTCCGCAGCCTCGTCCGCCATCTCCAGCCCGAACTGGCGCCCTCGATCCACACCACCCATGGAGCCGCCGGTTCGCACGCGTTCCGCAGGGCCGTCGCCCCAGCCTATCTGCGGCGCAATCAGGAGGATGTGCTGACCGAACTCCCGGCGCTGGTGCAGGTCGACGAGTGGGAGGAGTTCAGCGAGGACGATCTCGATGCCTACCGCGAGGCGGTGGGCGCCGGGCACTTCATGCGGATGCGCCGGGCCGCGTACGCCCGGCCCGCTACGTCCGCCAAGCTTCACCGGCTGCGCGAACTGGTCGCGGAGGCCGCGGACAACGGCCTCAAGGTCGTCGTGTTCTCGTACTTCCGCGAGGTGCTCCTCACCGTCGGACAGGCCCTGGGAGAAAGCGTGTTCGGACCTCTCGCGGGGAGTCTCCCGGCCGCCCGGCGCCAGGAGATCATCGACGACTTCACCGCCGAGGAGGGGCATGCCGTCCTGCTGAGTCAGATCCAGGCCGGCGGGGTCGGGGTGAACATGCAGGCCGCCTCGGTCGTCATCATCTGTGAACCGCAGATCAAGCCGACGATGGAGCACCAGGCGGTGGCCCGCGCCCATCGGATGGGACAGATACGGACCGTCCAGGTGCACCGGCTCCTCGCGGCCGACAGCGTCGACGAACGGATGCTGAACATCCTGGCCCGCAAGGAGCGACTCTTCGACCTGTACGCACGGCGCAGCGCCGTCGCCGAGACGACGCCGGACGCCGTGGATGTGTCGGACGGGGCTCTGGCCCGACGCGTCGTCGAGGAGGAACAGCTGCGCCTCGCCACCGGAGCGGCCGGAGCAGCCGGAGCAGCCGGAGCGGTGTCCGAGACCTGACTGTGTCAGGACCCGTGCGCCGCCGGGCCGTGGGCAGCCGACTCCTTCGCCGTCTCGCCGGGAGCGGTTTCGCCCGAATCGGTCCTGCCGGGAGCCGTACTGCCCGGAGCGGTCTTGTCCGGAGCGGTCGTGTGGGTCGTCATGTCGTGCGGGTCGTACCCCGGCACGGTGCCGTCCGGCTTGGCGACCAGCAGCAGTCCGGCCATGCCCATGTCGGAGTGGCTCTGCACATGGCAGTGGTACATCCAGGCACCGGCGCCCACGTGTTCGCCCGCGATGACCTGGAACCCGAAGGAGTCCGCCGGGCCCACGATCTTCGTGTCGATGACCCGGCTCGGATCGTCGGGGCCGGCGAGCAGGCCGGTTCGGTTGTCCGCCCAGCGATGACCGTGGATGTGGAACGTGTGGTAGTACTCGCCGTGGGTGATCATGACCACTTCGAGCCGGTCGCCCACCGTGACCTCGAAGTCGGGGCCCTCATGGGCCGCCTTGTTGTTGATCGTCATGTCGTTGAAGACGATCGTGATCGTCCTGTCCGGCAGGATGTCTCCCTTGCGCCGGACGATCAACGGACCGTACAGGCCCTTGCGGATGCCGCCGGTGCCGTGGTCCGTTCCGACGACATGGTCGTGGTAGTGCCAGTAGCCCGCACTGCCCGGCTGCCAGGTGCCGTCCTTGCGCCGGCCCGGCGCATGGGTGCGCCAGGTGTAGGTGCGGGTGTCGCCCGGCTCGACGATGCTCCTGTTCATCCGGGTGCCGTCACTCGCGATGTCGTAGTCGACGCCGTGCGCGTGAAGACTGGCCGGCACGTCCATCGCGTTCTCGAACTCGATGTGCAGGGTGTCGCCCTCGTTGATCTCGATGAGGGGTCCGGGCACCGATGCCTTGCCCTTCTCCAGGGCGTACCCCATCCGACCGTCCGCCAGCTTCTCCGCGTACAGCTTGAGATGGCGGACGACACCTCCTGCCGGGGCGGTCTTGGGCGGGGCCTCTGCCGAGCCGGCCTCGATCGTACCGAGCGACAACGATGTCACGCCGGTCGCGGCCGCCACCCCACCGCTCACCAGAATCCGTCGGTTGAAGCTCCTTCTGTCCATGTCGAACTCCCCACTGCACTAAGGAATTTACGGAGTCTTTGTGAACGCGCCCGGCTCTCGGGGACTGCGGAGATACGGAGGTTACGGGGATCGTGGCGGCTTCAGGGGGCGCCGGGGTGGGCGGGGCGCGGGCACCCCCGGACGGCCCACACCGTAGCCGGGGGATCTTCGTTTATCCACACCCAGGACAAAGTTCGTGCCATTGCCGCCATAGCTATTGGCGAGTCGCGAAAAGAGGTCTAGCTTCATCCGCTGTTGCAGTGACCAAAGAGGGGTGGGTGACCACATGCAGCGCACACCACATCACAGGTCCAGATCGCGACGCGGACTTGCGGCGGCCCTGGCGGCCGGCGCACTGACCGCCTCCTTGCTCGGCGCCAACACGGCCAACGCCAGGCCCTATCCGGAGCCGCCGCGAAGTATGGCGACAACGTTGTCCCTCCCGTCGCCGCCGGGCGGCGCCAACGTCAAGGTGCTGGTGTTCCACGCCTCCGCCACCGAGGAGTCCCCGACCGTCGACGCCGGAATCGCGGCGATCGAGAGGATCGGTCTCACCGGGCCGGAGGCCGGCCGGTTCAGGACCGTCGCCACCGACGACCCGGCCGTCTTCACCAACGGCAAGCAGCTCGGCAAGTACAACGCCGTCGTCTTCCTGACCGGTGGCGGCGATGTGCTCGACCCGGAGCAGGAGGCTGGTCTTGAGGCGTACATGGAGGCGGGCGGCGGATTCCTCGGCATCCATGACGCGGCGCGCACCGAGCCGTACTCCGACTGGTTCACCGGCCTGGTCGGGGCCCGTCCGGCAGCCGGCAGCCCAACCAACGTACAACGTGCGACAGTTGAGATCGGGGACCGGCAACATCCGGCGACCAAGAACCTGCCGCTGGAATGGAAGCGCCCGGACAAGTGGCTGAACTGGACGAAGAATCCGTCCGGTGATGTGCACACCGTGGCGCGCGTCCGGGAGATCACGTACAAGCCGGGCACGAGCGCCAACGGCTGGGACCACCCGGTCTCCTGGTGCCGCGACTACGACGGCGGCAGGTCCTTCTACACGGCGATGGGCGGTACGGCCGACAGCTTCGCGGAGACCGACTTCCGCGACCATCTGCGCGGCGCGCTCGACTGGACGACGCGGATCTCGCAGGCCGACTGCAAGGCGACCATCAACGCCAACTACAAGGCGGAACGCGTCACTCAGCCCAATCAGGCTGGCCAGAACGACCAGATCGGCGAGCCGCACGGCCTGGTCGTCGCCCCGGACGGGCGGGTGCTGTACATCGGGCGCGGTGGCGCCGACAGCAGCAAGCCGGTCGTCACCGACTGGAACGACCCGGACATCGGCAAGGGGCTGGGACAGATCCATGTCTACGACCCGAAGACCGGGAAGGTCACCCTCGCCGGCGCGCTGACGATCTTCGGCAACAAGGGCGGCGGCGACGAGCTGGTCAAGGTCGAGGAGGGGCTGCTCGGGATCGAGCTGGATCCGGACTTCGAGAAGAACGGCTGGGTGTATCTCCACTACACGCCCCACTCGAAGATCGACCGCGACAAACAGATGGCGGTACGCCAGGTCTCCCGCTTCACCCTCGACCTGGCGACCAACAAGCTCGATCTGTCCTCCGAGAAGGTGCTGTTGCACTGGCCGGTCCAGATCCACAGCTGCTGCCACGCCGGCGGCGGGATGGCGTGGGACTCCAAGGACAACCTGTACATCGCCACCGGGGACAACAACTCCTCAGGCTTCAGCGACGGTTACTCCGGAAACAACCCCGCGCCCAACTACAGGGGCGTCTCGTTCGCCGATGCCCGGCGCACCGCGGGCAACACCAACAACCTCAACGGCAAGATCCTGCGGATCCACCCCGAGGACGACGGCACCTACACACTCCCCGAGGGCAACCTCTTCACCGGCAAGGAGCCCGACGAAGGCGGCGGCAAGACCCGCGGCGAGATCTATGTGATGGGTGTGCGCAACCCGGCCCGGATCTCCGTCGACAAGACCACCGACACGCTGTACGCAGGCTGGGTCGGCCCCGACGCGGGCTCGCCGAGCACCACTTGGGGTCCGGCCAAGTACGACACGTTCGCCGCGATCACCAAGGCGGGCAACCACGGCTGGCCGTACTGCATGGGCAACATGCAGCCGTACCGGGACCGCAATCTGCCGGACCCGAACAAGCCGCTCGGCTGGTACGACTGCGGCCATCCCAAGAACGAGTCGCCGAACAATGACGGCTTGGTGAATCTGCCGCCGATCACGTCCAACACCATCTGGTACTCGCCGCAGGGCGGTGGTGTGGACTACCCGCGTGACGCGTACGGCATCCCGAGCTACAAGGTGGAGGAGCAGAAGCAGCTCCTGCCGTGGCTGAAGGGCGGCGGCCAGGCCACGATGAACGGCCCGGTCTACAGGTACGACGCGGCGAGCACCAGCGCCGACAAGTGGCCCTCCTACTGGGACGGCAAGTGGTTCGTCGGAGACTTCTACGACGGCACCCAGCCGCGGCACGCCGTGCTCACCGACCCGAAGACGGCCGGCAAGGGCGGTCTGCCCACGCACGCCGAGTCCCTGAAGAAGATCATCCCGGTCGGGGCCGACGGCATCCGCAACCTGATGGACTGGAAGTTCGCCCCGGACGGTTCGCTGTACGTCCTGGACTACGGGCGCGGCTTCTTCACCTCCGACTCCAAGTCCGCGCTGTGGCGTGTGACGTACAAGGGCGGCGGTGCGACGCCGGCCGCCGAGGATCTGGCCAGGAAGGCGGCAGTGCAGTGAGACACCGTTCGATCTTCTCGCGACAGCGGTACGGGCCCGCCCGGTTGTGGCTCGCCCTGCTGGGTTCGTTCCTGATGGTGCTGGGGCTGACCTCGACGGCGGCGTACGGCCGTACGGCTGCTCCCGCCGCCGCGGCGGGAGACCAGGTCCTCACCTGGACGGCGGGCGACCCCATCGACCACTATCTGTCCGCTCCGAAGACCGCGGTGGCCGGCAGGGCGACCATCGTCTTCGAGAACAGCGCGGCGACCGGCAACACCACGGGGATGCCGCACACCCTCACCTTCAGCGTCTCGGACCCGGAGTTCAACAACGACGTCACGCTGAACATCCTGGCCAACCCGGCCGACGACCAGGGCGGCAGGCACACCGCCGAGGTCACGCTCTCCCCCGGCCGGTACTTCTACCACTGCACCATGCCCGGGCACGAGGCGATGCAGGGCATTCTCACCGTGACGGACGGCGGAGGTGCTGACACCACGGCACCCGAGACCTCGGCGAAGGTCGACGGCGACAAGAATGCCGACGGCGCGTACATCGGTCAGGCGACGGTCACCGTCTCGGCGACCGACGACAGCTCCGGCGTCGACACCGTCGAGTACGCGGTCGGGGCGGACGGCGCCTGGCAGCCGTACACCACACCGATCGTGGTGAACGAGGTAGGTACGCACACCATCCGGTACCGCGCCATCGACAAGGCGGGCAACACCGCAGCGGAGAAGTCCGTCGACTTCGCGGTCGCCGCACCGCCGACGGACGACAAGACGCCGCCGGAGACCTCGGCGACCGTGTCGGGTGAGAAGGACGACCAGGGGCAGTACCTGGGAATGGCGACGATCACCGTGACCGCCTCCGACACCGGGTCCGGTGTCAACACCATCGAGTACGCGGTCGGGGCGGACGGCGCCTGGCAGCCGTACACCGCCCCCGTGATGGTGCACGAGACCGGCACGCACCAGGTCCGCTACCGGGCCACCGACAGGGCGGGCAACACGACAGCGGAGAAGTCGGTCGAGTTCACCGTCGTCGCACCGCCGACACAGGACAAGACGCCGCCGGAGACCTCGGCCAAGGTCGCAGGCGACAAGAACTCCGACAACGCCTACATCACCAGCGCCAAGGTCACGGTCACCGCGACCGACGCCGAATCGGGCGTGGACAGGATCGAGTACTCGCTCGACGGCGGCCCGTACCTCGCGTACACCACCACCGTCATCGTCGACCGCGTCGGCTATCACACCGTCGCACACCGGGCGACGGACAAGGCCGGCAACACCTCCGTGGCGAAGCAGGTGTCGTTCACCGTCGCGGAGAGCGGGGGCGTACCGGCGCCGAACTGCCCTGAGTTCGACGAGCGCCTCACCGTCATCGTCGGCACGGTCGACACCGGAGTACCCAACCGCATCACCGGCAACCGCTGCACCATCAATGAGCTGATCGAGGACGAGAAGGACTGGTCGTCGCACGCGCTGTTCCTCAAGCACGTCGACAGCGTCCTGGACAAGCTGCTCGCCGCGGGTGTGATCGACGCACGCGAGCACAAGAAGATCTACCGGGCGGCCATGCAGTCGGGGATCGGCAAGCCGGGCCAGGACGAGGGCTACAAGAAGCTCTTCGACGGCACGGCGGAGTCGTTCGCCAAGTGGCAGCAGGTCGGTGGCGGCAAGTTCGGGCTCAATGCCGATGGCACGATCACCAGCTCCACCACGGTGGACGGCATGGGCATGCTCTGGTTCCCGGGACGGCAGTACGGCGACTTCTCACTGAAGCTCCAGTGGCGCGACGACGCTCCCGGCACGGGCAACGCCAACAGCGGTGTGTTCGTCCGCTTCCCGAACGTCCACGACAACCCGGAGGAGTCACGTCCGGAGTGGGTCGCCATCAAGTACGGCCATGAGGTGCAGATCCTCGACCGTCCGGACGGCGACATGTACAAGACCGGCTCGATCTACGGCTTCGACCGGATCGGTCTGGCCGGCGCCGGTGTTACGCCCAAGGGCACCTGGAACGACTACGAGATCCAGGTGGTGGACCAGCACTACTCGGTCTACCGCAACGGTGTCCTGCTGAACGAGTTCGACAACAACGGCGGTCAGGTCTTCGAGCCGCCGCGGGGCGACGATCCGGGCACCGATGGCCGGCGGTACGCCTCCGGTTACATCGGTCTCCAGGTCCACAGCACCACGGACGTGGTCTCGTACCGCGACATTCGTATCAAGGAGCTGTAGCCCGGACCGGCATCAGATGGCCGCGGCCGCATGCTGAGGCATGTGGCCGCGGCCGCGATGATGAACAGGAGCACGGCGGCGGGCAGATAAGGGGACGCCTTGAACGCCGCCCATCGGTCACCGGGGGCCGGTGGCCGGGCATGTTCCCCGCGCGGGGTGACGGGCTCCAGGTCGGGTGCGCTCATGCATCGCCGTCCCCGCCGTGCCGGGCCCTGCTCGGCTGGACCCGTTTCGGCTCGCCCGGCATCTTCGGGTACTCCGGCGGGTACGGCAGTTCGCCGAGCCCGTGCTCCCGCTCGTCCCGGTCGGCCAGCTCCAGCAGCCCGTCGAGCCGGAACGCGTGCTCGTCCATGTCCACGTGCACATCACCGGCCTCGGCATAGCGCCCGGGCATGGTCCTGATGTCGAAGTCGCGCGGTTCGGCGTCGTCGATCTCCTCCCAGCGCAGCGGGGCGGAGACCGGGGCGTGCGGGAAGGGGCGTACGGAGTAGGCGGAGGCGATCGTGCGGTCGCGGGCCGTCTGGTTGTAGTCGACAAAGATCCGCTCACCGCGCTCCTCCTTCCACCAGGCGGTGGTCACCCGGTCCGGCATCCGGCGTTCCAGTTCCCGCCCGGTGGCGATGGCGGCGCGCCGGACCGCGGTGAAGGTCCACTTCGGCTCGATGGGGACGAAGACATGGATGCCCCGGCCGCCGGAGGTCTTGGGCCAGCCGCGCAGACCGTGCTCGTCGAGGACGGACCGCAGCTCGTGGGCGGCCCGCACCGCGTCCGCGTAGTCCGTTCCGGGCTGTGGGTCGAGGTCGATGCGCAGCTCGTCCGGGTGGTCGGTGTCGGCCCTGCGGACGGGCCAGGGGTGGAAGGTGAGCGTGCCGAGGTTGGCCGCCCAGATGACGGCGGCGAGTTCGGTGGGGCAGATCTCGTCGGCGGAGCGGCCGCTGGGGAAGTCGATCCTGGCGGTGGGGATCCAGTCGGGGAGGTTCTTCGGGGCCCGCTTCTGGTAGAAGAACTCGCCCTCGACACCGTCGACGAAGCGCTGGAGGGTGGTCGGCCGGTCGCGCAGGGCGCGTGTGATGCCCGGGCCCACGGCCAGGAAGTACTCGGCCACGTCCCTCTTCGTATAGCCCTTCGCCGGGAAGTAGACCTTGTCCGGACTGGACAGCCGTACGGCCCGTCCGTCGGCTTCGAGCTCCACCGCTTTTCCCGCTGCACCCATGACGGTCACGGTAGGCCGGGTCCACATATGCCGCATATCGGGAGACTTAGGCGCGTCCGTCGGCAAGAATCGGGCCATGGATCTGCCGGTGATGCCGCCTGTGAAGCCGATGCTCGCCAAGTCCGTCTCGAAGATCCCGCCCGGTATGCAGTACGAGGCCAAGTGGGACGGTTTCCGCGCGATCGTGCACCGCGACGGCGACGAGGTGGTGATCGGCAGCCGTACCGGCAAGCCGCTCACCCGTTACTTCCCCGAGCTGGTCACCGCCGTCCGCGACAATCTGCCGCCGCGCTGTGTGATCGATGGCGAGATCGTGATCGCGTACGGCGGACGGCTGGACTTCGACCGGCTCAGCGAGCGCATCCACCCCGCCGATTCCCGGGTGCGGCTGCTCGCCGAGCGGACCCCGGCCAGTCTGGTCGCCTTCGACATCCTGGCGGTGGGCGACGATTCGCTGCTCTCCCTCCGGCAGTCCGAGCGGCGTGCCGTGCTGGAGGCGTCCCTGTCCGGCGCGTCGGCCCCCGTCCATCTCGCACCGGCGACCACGGACCGGGCAGTCGCCCAGGAGTGGTTCGAACGGTACGAGGGCGCGGGACTCGACGGCGTGGTCGCCAAACCGCTCGATCTGCCGTACCGCCCCGACACCCGGGTGATGTACAAGATCAAGCACGAGCGGACGGCAGACTGCGTGGTGGCGGGCTACCGCCTCCACAAGAGCGGCCCGGTCGTCGGCTCGCTGCTGCTCGGCCTGTACGACGCCGAGGGCGTCCTGCAGCACGTCGGGGTCTGTGCGGCCTTCTCGATGAAGCGGCGCGCCGAGCTCCTGGAGGAGCTGGAACCACTGCGCATCGAGCCGGCCGGCCACCCGTGGGCGGCCTGGACGGACGCGACGGCGCACGAGGGGGCACGACTGCCCGGGGCACCGAGTCGCTGGTCGGGCAAGAAGGACCTGTCCTGGGTGGCGCTCAGCCCGGAACGGGTTTGTGAGGTGGCGTACGACCACATGGAGGGCGACCGTTTCCGGCACACCGCGCAGTTCCGCCGGTGGCGTCCGGACCGCGCCCCGGACGGCTGCACGTACGCGCAGCTGGAAGAGGTGGTGCGGTACGACCTGGCCGAGGTGCTGTCAGCCGGCGGGCGCTGAGCCCGAGGGCGAGGCGCACGGCTCCTCAGTCGTACCCGGGTCGGGTGTCGGGGACTCGGTGGTTCCGGTCGAGTCGGTCGGGTCCGGTGACGGCGAGTCGCTCGGGCAGCCGGGGTCCGGGGCCGAGGTGCTGGGGTCGGGGCTGGTGCCGGGGTCCGGGGAGGCCGGTCCGCTGTGCGTCGGGTCAGGTGAGGCGGTGCCCGGATCGGTGGGGTCCGGGGACCCGGTGGGGTCCGGGGACCCGGTGGGGTCCGGGGACCCGGTGGGGTCCGGGGAGCTTGTCGGTGGGCCGGAGGGCCTCGGGGACGATGAGGGCGAGGGGCCGTGCGAACCGCCGGGCTGCGGGCCGATGACGATGCCGCCGCCCGGGGCTCCGGGACCGCCCACCGGGTGCGTCGGCTTGTTCGGTCCGCCCGCGCCGGGGCTCTTCGGGACGGTGCCCTTGCCGTCGGCCACCGGGTGGATGCCCTTGCGGTAGAACTCCAGCCAGGACAGCACGGTGCGCAGGTAGGTGTCCGAGTGGTTGTAGCTGAGGATCGCCCGGTCCAGGTCGGCCTTCACCGAAAGATCGCGCGGTCCGGCACAGAGGTAGTACCCGGCGGCGAGGGCGGCGTCGTAGACGTTGTTCGGATCGCGGCGGCCGTCGCCGTTGCCGTCCTTGCCCCAGTGCGCCCAGGTGGACGGGATGAACTGCATCGGGCCGACCGCCCGGTCGTGGGTGCTGTCGCCGTCGTACTGGCCGCCGTCGGTGTCCGGAATGTTGGCGAATCCGGCGCCGTTGAGGACCGGCCCGAGGATCGGGCCGAGCGTCGTGCCGTGGGCATCCACCCGTCCCCCGCCCGCCTGGCCCGACTCGACCTTGCCGATCGCCGCGAGTAACTGCCACGGCAGATGGCATCCGGGGTCGGTGCGTCCGAGCGCGCTCTCCGCCTTGCGGTAGGCAGCGAGCACCGTGGCCGGGATGCCCGCCTCGGCCCACGACCGCGCGACGGCCGGGCTCCGCTTCACACCGGCCTTCGGCGGCGTCGGCGACAGGAGCGGCGGCAGTTCGGTGTGGTACGAGTCGTCGTTGGGCACGTGCGACCACTTGACCTCGTCGGCTTCCTGGCGCTCCTTCGCGGTCTGTTCATGGCGGACGAGTCCCGGTGCCTGGGACGCGGTGAGCGCGGCCATCGCGGCGACCGCGGCTGCCGTGCCGCCGATTCCCCGGCGCATGATGCCGTTGAACCTCATGCGTGCTCCCCTCTCCCCCGGGTCACCGGGCGAACGTGTCGATGCCGGAGATCCGCCAGGTGTCGCCGCGGCGAACAGCGTCCACGGCGAACATGGCCGCCGCGTAGGTCGTCTCGTCCGACGTGCCAGTACGGGTGTTGCTCTGGTCCGCGAAGATCAGCAGCCGGGCCCGGTCGCCGTCGAGGAGTTCCACACCGCTGTCCGTGACGGTCGTGGTCAGCACGAGCTTCTGCTTCTGCCCCTGCTTCCGTACCTGCGCGAGCATGTCCGCGTGCTGCTGGACCGCCTTGCCGACCAGGTAACTCTTCACCGCGCGCTCGGACTTGGCGGGCGAGGCGTAGTTGTACGAGAACACCGCGCCCACCGCCTCGGAGATCTGCCCCTTCACCTCGCTGGTGCGGCTGATGTCGGTGAGGGCCGTGTTCCGGCGGGCCGGGTCGTCACGCAGGCTCGCGGCCGAGCCGAACGCCCAGGCGGCGAAGGCGCCGAGGAGCACGGTGAGGGCGCAGAGGACGGCGGGCAGCCGGATACGGAGGCGGGGCGGCGGCTCGCGTCGCGATTCCACCTTCTCCCGCTTCTGCGACTCCCCCGTATCGGCGTCGTCGGTGGCCACGTCATCGACAGTGGTGGCTTCCGCAGCTGGGGTCTGCCCGGACTCCTCATGTGATGTGCCCGGGGGCGCGGGCTTGCGCTGCGGGGCGGCAGCGGTGGCGCGTTCCGCGGCGACGGTGGCCAGACGGCGTTGACGGTTGACGAGGTGACGGGTCGTCGACATGTCCGGGGTCCTCTCGGGTGGCGGGGTGGGAGTCGGTGGCGTCAGCCGGCCGTGTTGCCGACGGGTGCCTGGCCGAGGGCGCTGAGCTTCCACCCCTCGGAGGTACGGGTGAGCTGCCCGAGCATCCGGCTCTCCTTCACCGCGGGCTTGCCCTTGGGCGCGGTCACGGTGACCCGCAGCGCCACCATCACCCCGGCCTTGCCGGCCCGGTCGTCGAGTTCGGTCACCGCCCCGGACAGAATCTGGGCCGTGCTGACGGTCTTCGCCTGCTGGATCTGCTTCACGAACGCGTCACGGCCGTTGACGAGTTGCTGGTGCAGATCTCCGGTGGTGGAGTCCTCCCAGCTGTCGAGGCCCTTCGCCAGCTTCCGGTGGTCCAGGGTGTTCATGTTCTGCACGGCCTGTTCGCCCGCGGCCAGCGCGTCGTCGCGGACCTGTGCGTACGCCGCCGATTCGTCGTGCGCGGCGTCGTAACGGGACACCCCGCCCCAGCAGGCCGCGACGGCCGCCGCGGCCGTCAACGCGATCGCCACCGCCACCAGCGGGTTCCTCGTCATCCGTACCCGTGCCATTGCTGTCTCTCCCCTGCGGCCGATCCGTGCCGATTTGGACGAGTGTGGGCTCTGCTATCTGGAGGTGATCTCGACAACGGTCCAGTGGCCGTCCCGCAGTTGGGCCGTGACGGAGAGCTGTGCCGCCGCCGTGGTGGCCGGCTTTCCTTCGCGTTCGTAGACCTGGTCGAGGAAGACGAGCAAGTGGGCGCTGTTGTCCGCCAGCCGGGTCACTCCGGCGCGTACGACATGGGTGGTGAGCGTCAGCTTCTGGTCTGCTGCCTGCTTCTCGACCTGGCCGAACAGGGCCGCGTACTGCTGGAGCGCCTTGCCCGCCAGGAGTTGTTTCGCCGCCTCCTTGGTTACGCCCGTTGCCTGCGGGCTGTAGGAGAAGACCTTGCCGAGCGCATTGCTGACATCGCCCGCGACGCGGGTGGTCGCCTCGCTGTCGGTCAGCGCACGGTTCGATGTGGCGGGGGTGTCGCGCAACTGCCTGCCCTTGGCGAAGAATCCGCCGCCGGCCGCGAGCAGCGCGACGACCAGTACCGCTGCCACGATGCGCGGCCACCGGCGGGCCGACTCGGGCGCGTCCGGCCGGTCTTCATCAGCGGCCGCGTCGAGATCCTCGACGCGGCCGACTTCCTCCACGTCCACGTCCGTGCTCACGACCTCCGCCCCTCCCCGCTGCTTCATGCGCCGCCCTTTACGGGGATCGCCGCGAGCGCCTTGATCTTCCAGCCGTCCGCGGTCCGGGCGAGCGTGGCCTCGAAGCGTTTACGTTCGGTGCCGCCCTTGCCGGTGCGCGGGGTGACTTCGACATCGACCGTCGCGATCAGTTCCGCCGTGCCGGTGCGCTCGTCGAGTGCGGTGAGCGCCGCGTCGGTGACCCTGCCGCGTGCGGTGGAGCCGGACTTCGTCAGTTCGCTCGCGTCCTTGCTCCGGGTGCGCCCCAGCTGGTCGTGCAGCGGCCCGGTGGAGGAGTCGAGCCAGGCGTCGAGGCCCGCGTCGACGCTCTTGGCATCCTTCCCGTCGAGGCTGTTCAGCCGGGCGAGGTGGCGCTTTCCGTCGGCCAGCGCGACATCGCGGTTCTTCGCGTACGACAGGTCTTCGTCACCGCGCGCGTCGGCGTACGACCAGCCGCCGAGTGCGCAGATCAGCGCGGCGGCGAGCAGTACCGCCCAGCCGCTCAGGGTCTTCGTACGGGACGTCATGCGCCGCCTCCCTGTCCGAGTCCCAGCAGGCCGGCCATGCCGTCGGCCGCCGACGGGGTGTCCCCGGTGACGCCGAGTGCGCCGGGAAGCCGGTCCGCCGAGTCGTGCCCGAGGAGCATCGAGCCGGGCTTGGCGGGCTCGGGCACGGCGCCGCCCTTCGGTGCGTTGGCGCTGCCTCGGACGTTTATGCCGGTGCCGGGCGACGAGGTGCAGCGTGCCTTGGTGTTGACCGGCGGCCCGGCCGAGGTGTCGAGACCGTTGCGGTAGACCGTGGAGCCGTATCCGGCGGTGCAGGGCAGCGGTTCGAAGAAGGTGACCGACATGCCGAACCGGGCCCCGTTCTCGTCCACCGCGCTCGATCCCGCGGCTGCCACCGCGGGCAGTTTCACCAGGAGTTCCTCCAGTCCGCGCTGCCGGGTGACGGCGACCTCGGAGGTGGTGAGCAGGTTCGCGACGACGACGCCGAAGCTCGGGTCGAGGTCCCGCAGCAGTCCGCTGATCTGGCCGGCCGCACCGGGGGCGACGGCGATCAGCTTGCGCAGGTCGGTGTCGGATCCCTTGAGTTCGGCGGCCAGTTGCTCGGCACCGGAGGCGAAGCCCTTGAGTGCTTCGCCCTGTTCGGCCTGGGTGCGCAGCACGGTCTCGCCGTCGGCCATCAGCCGGGTGTTGGCGGGGAGGGCGTCGTCGGCCGCCCGGACGAAATCGCTCCCGGTGTCCAGCAGCACCTGGAGGTCGTCTCCGCGCCCCTCGAACGCGGTGCCGAACTCGTCGACGACCGTGCGCAGGGATTCCGGGTCGACGGAGCCCGCCAGGTCGTTGATGCTGGTGAGGACGTTGGTGACGGGGGCCGGAACGGTGGTGTCGGCCTGGTCGATGACCGAGCCGTTCGCCAGGTACGGGCCGTCGGTGCGGGTGGGCCGCAGGTCGACGTACTGCTCGCCGACCGCGGAGAGATTGGCGACGACCGCCGTGAGGCTGTCGGGGATCTTCGGGGCGTCCTTCTCGATGCGCAGTTCGGCCTCGACTCCGTCGTCGGTGAGCTCGATCGGTCCGACCCGGCCCACGGACACGCCCCGGTAGGTGACGTCGGAGTGGGTGTACAGGCCGCCGGTGCGCGGGAGTTGGACGGTGACGGTGTAGTAGCCGCGCAGGCCGATGTAGTGGCCGAGGTCGGCGTACCGCACCCCCAGGTAGCCGAGGACGAGCACTGCGATGACCAGGAAGGCGATGTTCTTGAGCCGGATGGCGAGGGTGATCACCGGCCGCTCCCGTCCGTGACCGCCGTGGAGACCGAGGGCAGTGGCAGGGGCAGCGCCGAGCCGGATTTCGCGCTCGTGCCGACCGCGGTGGGCCGGGCGGTGTCCGGGACCAGCGGCGGGATGATCTGTGTGCCGGGCATGGCCGTCACATCCAGGTAGACGTTGAGGTAGTCGCCCTTCACCCCGCGCAGCACCTCGTCCGTGAACGGGTAGGTGAGCAGCACCTGGAGGGAGTCCGGCAGGTCGCTCCCGGAGTCGGCGAGCGCCTTGAGGGTGGGGGCGAGGGCCTTGAGGTCGGCGATCATGTCGGCCTTGCTCTTGTTGACCGTGTCGACGGCGACGGCGGAGAGGGTGTCGAGCGAGCGGAGCATGGTGAGAAGCGAACCGCGCTGTTCCTCCAGGACCTTCAGGCCGGGGCTGAGCCCGGTGAGGACCGTGCCGACATCCTGTTTACGGGTGGCGAGGGTGGCGGCGAGCCGGTTGACGCCGTCGAGTGCGTCGGTGATGTCTCCCTTGTGGCCGTCCAGGTTCGTGACCAGGGTGTCGACCCGGTTGAGCATGGAGCGGACCTGGGGTTCCTGTCCGGCGAGTGCCTTGTTGAGTTCGGTGGTGATGGTCTTGAGCTGGTTGACGCCACCGCCGTTGAGGAGCATCGACAGGGCGCCGAAGACCTCTTCGACCTCGGGGTTGCGGTTGGTCCGGGTCAGTGGGATCCGGTCTCCGTCGGCGAGCCTGCCCCGGGCGGTGCCGCTCG
This sequence comes from Streptomyces sp. NPDC002785, assembly GCF_040295565.1. NCBI lineage: Bacteria > Bacillati > Actinomycetota > Actinomycetes > Kitasatosporales > Streptomycetaceae > Streptomyces > Streptomyces sp. NPDC002785. Next base: position 17,196 of record NZ_JBEOVN010000045.1, read on the forward strand.
CGGGCGGTGAGAGCTGGATGTACTTCTCGCCGAGGAGGCTGGACTGTTCGAGGTGGGCGTAGGCGTTCTCGGGCAGTTCGACCTTGCCGTTGACCCTCATGGTGACCTTGGCGTTCCAGCTGCCCGAGTTCAGGGAGATCTTGGTGACGCGGCCGACGGCGACGTCGTTGACCTTCACCGAGGACTGCGGGGCAAGGCTGAGGACGTCCGCGAATTCCGCGGTGATCTCGTACGGGTGGTCTCCGAGGTCGGCGCCGCCGGGCAGCGGCACCTGGTCGATGCCGGTGAACGTCGGCAGGCCGGCGCCGGTGACGACCAGGGCCAGGCCGACGCCCACGGCCAGCACCGCGACGAGGCCTGTCGTGCGGGCTCCGGGTCTACGGAGGGCACGGCTCATCGGTTTGCCCCCTTCTGCTCCGTGGCGGTCTTCGCCGCGGTGCCGTAGACGGTGCCGACGGGTGGGAGCGGCAGGGCGGGCAGCGCCTTCTGCCGTCTGCCGTCGACCGGTGTGAGGCCCGCGAGCCCGGCGGCCGGGCCCTCGGTGAGCGGACCGCCCATGGAGAGCTCGTTGAGGTTCGTACGGCCGTTGAGGGTGCGGTTCACCGGGTCGTAGGCGTTGACCACGTTGTCCGCCGCGAGCGGCAGTGTGTCCATCGACTCGGCGAGCGAGGCACGCTGGTCGACCAGGGTCTGGGTGAGCGGCACCAGGGCGTCCACGTTCGCCTTCAGCGCGCCACGGTTCTTCTGGATGAAGCTCTTGACCTGGCCCAGAGCGGTGCCCAGTTCCTTCAGTGCCGCGCTGAGGTTCTCCTTGTCGTCGGCGAGGAACCCGGTGACGGAGTTGAGCTGCTGTTCGGCGGCGCGCACATTACCGTCGTTGTCCTTCAGCACGGTGGTGAAGGTCTGCAGGTAGGACAGCGTGTCGAAGAGGTTCCCGCTGCTCTTGTCGAGGGTCTTGGTCGCCTTGCCGAACTGTTCGATGGAGTTCCCGATGGCCTTTCCGTTGCCGTCGAGGTTCTTGGCGCCGGTGTCGAGGAGCCCGGAGAGCGCACCGTCCGCGTTGGCTCCGTCGGGGCCGAGGGCCGTGGAGAGCTCGGTGATGGACTCGTACAGCTGGTCGACCTCGACGGGGGTGGCGTTGTTCGCGGCGGGCAGTACGGCGTTGTCCGCGATCTGCGGTCCGCCGTTGTACGCGGGGGCGAGCTGGACGTAGCGGTCGGCGACGAGGCTGGGGGCGACGACCACGGCGTGCGCTTTCTTGGGGACCTTGATGCCCTTGTCGACCCGCAGGGTGACCTCGACCTCGCCGCCACGCGGCGTGACCGATTCGACCTTGCCGGCCCTGACGCCGAGGATCCGCAGGTCCGATCCGGCGTACACACCCGTGGCCTGGTCGAAGTAGGCGGTGATGGTCGTCGTTCCTTCGTCGTCCATCGCCATCACACCCGTGGTGGCCCCGAGGGCCACGACGGCGAGTCCGGCGCCGATGCCGACGATGCGCGTCATTCTCATCTCATCGGCCGCCTTGCTGCTTGGGTGGCTTGCATTCGGGTCCTGCGGGTGTCCCGGCGGGCAGGTAGTTCTTCGGGACGACCCCGCAGACGTAGTTGTCGAACCACCGGCCGCTGCCGAGGGTGTTGCCGACGAGCCGGTTGTAGGAACCGGCGAGCGACAGCACCTTGTCGAGGCTCTTGCGGTTCTTCACCAGCACCGCGGTGACCCGGCCGAGCGAGTCCAGGGTGGGCTTCAGCTGTTTGTTGTTGTCCTCGACGAGGCCGGTGAGCTGGGCGCCCAGGTTCCGGGTGCCGGTGAGCAGCAGATGGATGGAGTCGCGGCGCGCCTGGATCTCGCCGAGGAGCAGATTGCCGTCCTCCAGCAGGGTTTCGAAGCTGCTCTTCTTGCCGGCGAGGGTCTTGGTGAGCTGCTTGCTGCCCTTGAGGAGGGTGGCGAGCTGGGCGTCGCGTTCGGAGACCGTCCTGGAGAGGGCGGAGAGCCCGTCGGCGGCGCTCTTCACGTCCGGCGGGGAGTCCTTGAAGGTGGCGGAGATCGTCTCGAAGCTCTTGGCGAGCTGCTGGGTGTCGATCTCCCCGATGGTCTCGCCGAGTCCGTTGAACGCCTGGGTGACGTCGTACGGGGACGTGGTGCGGCTGACCGTGATGCGCTCGTGCGGATCCTGCGGGGCGTCGCCGAGCGGGTCGACGGCGAGGTACTTCTCGCCCAGCAGTGTCTTGATGGCGATGCCGACGGTGGAGGAGTTACCGATCCAGACGTCCTTGACCTTGAAGCGGACCTTCACCTTGGAGCCGTCGAGCGACACGCCGGTGACCTCGCCGACCTTCACTCCGGCGACCCGTACCTCGTCGCCCTCGCCGAGTCCGGCGGATTCGGTGAAGTCGGCGCTGTAGGTGGTGCCGCCGCCGATGAAGGGCAGCGAGTCGGCGCGGTAGGCGGCCAGGCCGACGAGGGCGAGGACGATCAGTCCCACAAGGGCCACGGCGACGGGGTTGCGTTCCCGAACGGGTTTGATTCTCATGCCTGGCACCTCGGCTTCGCGACCACGATGCCGGTGGGCGGGGCGCTGCCGTTGTCGGTGCTCACACCGCTGACCTTGGCCTCGCAGAGGTAGAGGTTGAGCCACGAGCCGTACGAGGCGAGGCGGCTGATCGCTTCCATCTTGGCCGGGGTCTTCCGCAGGAAATTCTCGATCTGCGGGGTTCCCTTGCCCAACTGGCCGGAGAGGCGGCCGAGTTGTTCGATGTCGTCCTTGAGGGGTTTGCGGCCGTCTTCGAGGAGGTCCGCAGTGACGGTGGTGAGCGCACCCATCGCGGTGACCGCCTGGCCGAGCGGTTTGCGGTCGCCGGAGAAGCCGGTGACGAGTTTCTGGAGGGTGACGACGAGGTCGTTGAAGCCGGCCTCGCGGTCGTTGACGGTCTTCAGGACCGTATTGAGGTTCTTGATCACCTCGCCGATCACCTTGTCCTTCGCGGCGACCGTGCCGGTCAGCGAGCCGACGTGCTGGAGGATGCTGTCGACGGTGCCACCCTCGCCCTGGAGCACCTGGACGATGGAGCCCGCGAGCTGGTTGACGTCCGGCGGGGAGAGCCCTTCGAAGAGCGGCTGGAAGCCGTTGAAGAGCTGGGTGAGATCGAGCGCCGGGGTGGTGCGGGAGAGCGGAATGGTCGCCCCGGCGGCGAAGCTGCGGCCGACCGGTCCGGCGCCCTGGTCGAGGTCGATGTACCGCTGGCCGACCATGTTGAGGTATTTGATCGAGGCGGTCACCGAGGCAGGCAGCCTGCGCCCCTTGCGGACGGCGAAACCGACCTCGGCGAGCCGCTTGTCGGCCACCTCGATGGACTCGACCTGCCCTACCTTCACCCCGGCGATCCGGACGCTGTCACCGACGATCAGTCCGGTGACGTCGGTGAACCTGGCCTTGTACGTGGTGGTGTCGCCGACGCCCGTATTGGCGATGGACAGGGCCAGGACGGTGGTGGCCAGAACGGTCACCAGAACGAAGACGATCGATTTCGCGAGCGGCCCGGCGAGAGAGCGGCGCTTCACTTGAGCTTCACCTCCGCACCGCGGAAGGCCGGACCGATGAGCACGCTGCTCCAGTCGGGCAGGGTCTGCGGCTGGACTTTCAGTGAGGGAGCGACCAGTTCGTTGACGAGTCGGCTCTCCTGCGGGGAATTGGGCATGCCGAGGGTGGAGTCCGTGTCCGGGGGCGCGGTACCGGTCGGCTCATCGGCGCGTGGCCGTACGGCCGGTGCGACCGCCCCGGCCGTACGGGCGTCCGCGGTTGGTACGGTCCGGCCGACGTACGGCACGGAGTAGCAGTGCGGTCCGCCGGTCGCGTCGTACACCGGGGTGTCCTTGCCGGGCACGTACTTGCCCTTGGACTTCACGGCCTTGACGGTGACGTGGAGTCCGGGCCGGTTCGTGCCCTTGCCGAGCGCCTTGTCCATGGCCGGGACGAAGCCCGCCATGGTCCGCAGGGTGCAGGGGAATTCGTCCGAGTACCGTGCCAGCAGTTCCAGCGTCGGCCGGCCCGTGGCGGAGAGCCGGATCAGATTGTTCTTGTTCTCCCGGAGGAAGGACGTGATGTCCTGCGCGGAGGCGGTCGTGGCCCCGTACAGGTCGGCGAGTTCCGCCTGCTGTTCGGCGATGGTGCCGCTGGTGGTGGTGAAGTCGGTGAGCGCGTCCAGGACATCGGGCGCGGCATCCCCGTACACCTTGCTCACCTTGACGAGTTCCTTGATGTCGGCGTTGAGCGTGGGGAGTTGGGGGTTGAACTTCTGCAGGTGGGCGTCGAGCGTGAGGAGCGTGTCGCCGAGCTTCTCGCCGTGCCCTTCGAGTGCCTGGGAGACCGCGCCGAGGGTGGCGGCGAGCTTCTCCGGCTTGACTGCGGTCAGCAGCGGCAGAACGTTGTCGAGGACCTCCTCCAGCTCGATGGCGTTGCTGGAGCGGTCCTGCGGGATGACGGCCCCGGCCCGCAGGGACTGCGCGGACGGCATCTCGGGCGGTACGAGCGCCACGAACCGTTCCCCGAAGAGTGTGGTGGGCAGCATCTGGGCGGTCACGTCGGCCGGGATGCGGTCGAGCTTGTCGGGCTGGATCGCGAGGGTGAGCCGGGCCCCGTCCCCGTCGGCCGAGATGGTGCGGACCTGCCCGACGACGACCCCGCGCAGCTTCACATCCGCGTTGTCGTGCATCTCGTTGCCGACGCTTCCGGCGCGGACGGTCACGGTGGCGTCGTCGGTGAAGTCCTTGTTGTACACCGAGACCGACACCCATACGAGCACGGCGGGCACGAGGAAGAAGGTGATTCCGGCGAGTCTGCGGCGCACGGTCTGCGCCCGGTGGGCATTCATCAGCCGGCCACCTTCACCGTCGTCGTGGCGCCCCAGATGGCGAGCGAGAGGAAGAAGTCGGTGACGCTGATGAGCACGATGGCGTTGCGCACCGACCTGCCGACGGCCACCCCCACCCCGGCGGGCCCGCCCGTGGCGTGGAAGCCGTAGTAGCAGTGGGCGAGGATCACCATCACGCTGAAGATCAGCACCTTGAGCACCGACAGCAGCACGTCGTCCGGGGAGAGGAAGAGATTGAAGTAGTGGTCGTAGGTGCCCGCGGACTGTCCGTTGAACAGGATCGTGATGTAGCGGGACGCCAGGTACGAGGAGAGCAGCCCGATCGCGTACAGCGGGATGATCGCCACGACTCCGGCGATGATCCGGGTGGTGACGAGGTACGGCATGGACCGCACACCCATCGCCTCCAGGGCGTCTACCTCCTCGTTGATCCGCATCGCGCCGAGCTGGGCGGTGAAGCCGGCGCCGACGGTCGCGGAGAGCGCGAGACCGGCGACGAGCGGGGCGATCTCGCGGGTGTTGAAGTAGGCGGAGATGAAGCCGGTGAAGGCGGAGGTGCCGATCTGGTTGAGGGCCGCATACCCCTGGAGGCCCACGACCGTGCCGGTGAAGAGGGTCATCGCGATCATCACACCGATGGTGCCGCCGATGACTCCGAGACCCCCGCTGCCGAACGCCACTTCGGCCAGCAGCCGCTGGACCTCACGCAGGTAGCGGCGCAGAGTCCGCGGGATCCAGATCAACGCCCTTGCATAAAAGGCGAGTTGTTCGCCCGACCGATCCAGCCAGCTGAGCATCGACATCGGTCAGCTCCCCTTCGCGGGGACGATCTGGAGATAGATCGCCGTGAGGATCATGTTCACGAAGAACAGCAGCATGAAGGTGATGACGACCGACTGGTTGACCGCGTCACCGACGCCCTTGGGGCCGCCGCGCGGATTGAGTCCGCGGTAGGCGGCGACCACGCCCGCGATGAAGCCGAAGATCAGCGCCTTGACCTCGCTGATGTACAGGTCGGGGAGCTGGGCGAGGGCGGAGAAGCTGGCGAGGTAGGCCCCGGGGGTGCCGTGTTGCAGGATCACGTTGAAGAAGTAGCCGCCGAGCGTGCCGACGACGGAGACCAGTCCGTTGAGCAGGACGGCCACGAGCATCGTGGCGAGGACGCGCGGGACGACGAGGCGCTGGATGGGCGAGACTCCCATGACCTCCATCGCGTCGAGTTCCTCGCGGATCTTCCGCGAGCCGAGGTCCGCGCAGATCGCCGAGCCCGCCGCACCGGAGATCAGCAACGCCACGATGATGGGGCTGGCCTGCTGGATGACGGCGAGGACACTGGCGCCGCCGGTGAACGACTGGGCGCCGAGCTGCTGGGTCAGCGAGCCGACCTGGAGGGCGATGACCGCGCCGAACGGGATGGATACGAGGGCGGCGGGCAGGATGGTGACGCCGGCGACGAACCAGAACTGTTCGATGAACTCCCGTACCTGGAAGGGCCTGCGGAAGATGTCGCGGCTCACGGTCCCGGCGAGGGAGAACAGCTTCCCGGTCTCGCGCAGCGGGGCGAGCAGCCGCGTGGGAGGCCGCTGCTCCGGCGTCTTCGGCCCGGTCGCGTCGGCCACGCCGGCCGTGGGCGGCTCGGGGGGCCGCACCGGCATGGGGGCCGTCACGGGCGTCCACCGCCCGCGGCCGGGGTGTAACTCTTCATGATGGCGGTACGGGCGGCCTCCGGCAGCTGGCCCATCATCGAGAGGACCCGTTCCCGGCGGCGCAGCGCTGCCTGCCGTACGGGCATGCCGGGGGACGGCTCCAGCTGCGGTACGACGGTGCGCGGGCCGTTGGCGGAACTGATGCCGACGCCATAGCCGTTCATCTCCTCGGCGGCGAGGGTGGCGGCGTCCTTCTCCTCGGCCATCCCGATGGGGCCCTCGCGGCGCCCTGCGAGGAATTGGGCGACGACCGGCACATCGCTGGTGAGCAGCACCTCGCGCGGCCCGAAGGTGACGAGGTTGCGGCGGAACAGCATGCCCATGTTGTCAGGGACGGTGGCCGCGATGTCGAGGTTGTGGGTGACGATGAGCATCGTCGCGTCGATCTGCGCATTGAGATCGATGAGCAGCTGGGAGATGTAGGCGGTGCGGACCGGGTCGAGTCCGGAGTCCGGTTCGTCGCAGAGAATGATCTGGGGGTCCAGGACGAGGGCTCGAGCCAGGCCGGCACGCTTGCGCATGCCCCCGGATATCTCGCCGGGCAGCTTGTCCTCGGCACCGAGAAGACCGACGATGTCGATCCGTTCCATGACGATCCGGCGGATTTCTGATTCCTTCTTGCGGGTGTGCTCACGCAAGGGAAAGGCGATGTTGTCGAACAGTGACATCGAGCCGAAGAGCGCACCGTCCTGGAACATGAGGCCGAAAAGCTTGCGGGTCTCCATGATGTCGCGCTCGGGGCTGTTGACCATGTCGACGCCGTTGATGAGGACGCGACCCTGCTCGGGTTTGAGCAGACCGATGACGGATTTCAGGAAGACGGTCTTTCCGGTGCCGGAAGGGCCGAGCATCACGCTCACCTCACCGGCGGGCAGTGTGAGACTGACGTCCTGCCAGATGTTCTGTTTGCCGAAAGACTTCGTCAGGCCTTCGACGACTACTTCGATTCCCATCGGCCCTCCCTCGACGTTGTGGTGAACGTAGTCATCTGTCAGCGCTCCGGCTCTGAGAAATCCAATGGCGGCTCGTCACCCGTGCACCAGGAGGCGCACGGTATGTCCGCCGAAACCGCCAGGACAAGCCGTTGAACAGCGGAAATCAACGAACCAGGTGCTGGGAGTGGATCACTTGTCACTCGTTGACAAAGCAGTCGCCCGGCTTTGTCGAAACATGCGCAAGCACTCCGGTGGACAGGTCGGGGCCCCACGGCCGATGAACCGGAGCCGCAGGACCCCGACAACCACGGGCGCTCCTCCCCCGGATGCGGGTCCGGGATGTGGAACTACCCGTCGGGAATTCGGGACATCGGGGTATGCGACCAGATGTCTCATGCGCCCCACAGGCAGGTACGGACGCAGTTTCGCGCTGGCCATACGGGACGCTACGACTGAGTAACCTGACTTCGCAATACTGGGCGCTGAACTTTCTCCGCGGTGCCGAAGGGGCAGCGATCCCTTGTAATCAAGTGAGTGATTGACGGGACGAACCTGTCCGGAAATGAGGATTTCCGTAGGGCGCGGGGATGTCGCCCGCTCGGGGATTGGCACCTGCCGCACATGCGAAGTGCCCGGAGAAATGCGGGGCCGGCCGCGCAGCAGCACGGCCGTCGGCCCCGGGCCCTGGACGGGTTCGGGGGCCGGCGGCCGTCGGACCGGGTCAGCGTTCCGGAATGGGCTTCTTCGCGGGACAGTCCGGGCTGTCGGGGTTGCTGAGCACGCAGAGCGGGGCCTGCGTCATCTTGATGTAGTTTCCGTCGCCGGAGATGGATGCCGTCATCAGCGGTGACAGGTCCTCGTCGACACCGCAGCCCGTGAATGCCGGGATATAGGTTTCACCACTCATGCTGCCGCCGCGGTTGACCGTGTATCCCGAGGGCGGATTACCCGTACCGAACGCATAAAGTGTCTGTTTGATCGGTTTTACCGTACGGCAGTTGTGGCCCACGTCGAGGGGTTCGCCATTGACACGGACATCACTGATGGTGAGTTCGAAGTCGGCGGTGACGGTCGTGTCCTCCGGGATCCTGGGGTCGGAGTTGTGGCTGACGGACTTGATGAGGGCGGGCGGGCCCACCTGCGACAACACCATGGTCGCGGTGGTCGGCATGAATCCGTAGGTGAGGAATGTCCCCTGCGTCGGAGGAAGTTGCCGACGTCCGTTGTAGTCGAATTCCGCCTCGCTGAGCACCGTGAAAGTGTCCGTGCACGGATCGGCGATGTACGTCTTCATCAGAACGACGTTCAGATGTGCGGGCCCGAGTCGCGCCGCCGAGTTGAGCTTCTTGACGTTCGTGAACCCTGCCACATATGTCTCGGCCGGCGTCGGAATGGAAAGCGGCGGGAAGGGGCACGGTTCGAGATCGGTGTCGCCCTGAGCCCTGGCCGCGCGGCGGGCGTCGTTCAGCTTCTCCCGCTGGCTGGGCGGGAGTTTCCCGGCGAGGTCGGGAAGGCCGGGGGTGGGCTCGACAGGTTTCTCCGCCGCCGGGCCGTCGATGGCCAACGAGGCGAGCGTGCCGTCCACTCCGTCCACGAGCCGGCAGGCCACGTCGATGGCCTTCGGTGCGGCATCCGAGCCGTCCTGCTTCAACGGGCTCAGAGCCAGGGTCAGGTCCGAGGCGGACAAGGTGGCGGTGCCGGGCGAGCCGAACGTGGCGGTCGGAACCGCGCCCGCCGCTTCGAGCCCGAGGCTGTCCTGCCCCGCGATGTCCTGCGCGGGAGCCGCGAGCCCCGACCAGTCGGCGGTGACGGACTCGTTCGACGTGGCGTGCACGACTTTCAGTTGTACGACGGCCGATACGGCCGTGGCGTCGAGCCCCGCCAACTCGTCCAGCGCGGCCTTCGGCAGGTCGACGTCCACCGTCACATCGCGGGGTTCGACCGCGCGGCCCACGCTGCCGCCTTCCGGAAAGCGCCCCGCGACGACGGCTGTCACCGCATGCGGACTGTCCGGGAATTCACATGTGTAGTCGAGGGATATCTCCGCCCGCTGAGAATCGGCTGCCGAATCCGCGCCAGGAATAAAGGTGGCCGCGACGACCAGGAGGCCACCTGCGGCAACTCGCGCAGGCTGGCGAGTTGTCCAGCGCACATTGACTGCCATGTCTCCATACCTCCGGGGCTCACATTCGGATCACCGCGTGGGCGTTTGATCCACCGGCAGCACCGCCCGACTTACCGGACGGTACGGTACGCGCCGCCGCAAGCGAGGGGAAGCAGTGAATCTTGAACGATTGATGAGGCACGACCATCGCTGTTCTTCTTGGCAATCAGTGACAATCAATGAAAAGGAAATTGTCAGTTCTTGAGTGCCGCGCCTACGTCCCTGGGCATCGGCACACCACCGGATGGCCCGGCCGCGACTTCTCTGGCCGGACCATCCGCTCCGAGCGATCGAGCGCGTAACCGGTCAGCTGTAGGTGATGACAGGCGAGGCGCCGGAGCCGCTCTTGACGGTGTAGGTGCCCTTGAAGGTCGCCGTCGCACCGACGATTCCGCAGCCTGCGCCCACCTTGTTGCTGATGGTCAGGGTGCGCGGGCCGGTCGCGGCGGGCGCGACGGCGAGGGTGCCGTTGGCGCCCCCGGCGGTCGGGTTGTTGTACTGGCTGTCGACCGATCCCGTCACCACGAAGGTGCAGGGCCCGAGGACGCTGGAACCCGAGACCGTGGCCTTGATGTTGTCGATGTAGCCCTTGGTCAGACCGGTCGCATTGGCTCCGGCGCCCGCCGTGTAGCCGCCCGGCGTATTGCCGTTGATCCGCCACGGACCGTTGGCCCCGGAGGTCTCGCTGGTGACGGTCCAGGTGCTGCTGAACGGACCGGTGCACGGCGCGTTGAACGTGGCCTTGGTGATCTGCGCGAGCACGGGCCCGGCGACGGGCGAGGCCGGAGCGTTGCCGTCGGCCGTGGCGGTGGCGCACTTGATCTGGTTGCCGACGTTGTCCGTGAGGATGGTCTGGCCGGCGGCACCGGTGAAGCTGCCCGTCGGCGTGATGTTCCAGGCCGCGGTGGGCCCGGCCAGCGCCGAAGGGGCGGTCAGAGCGACCGCGGCGGCAGCTGCGGCGGCCGCTGCCAGGATGCTCGTCTTCTTTCGCATAGAACTTCTCCCTTTTCCTGTCCCGTTGCTGAATCAGTGGGGTGCGACGCAGAAGGAAGGGGCTGTCACGACCCACCGTGGAATTTTCTTGGGGAGGTGCACCCGCCGATGTAGCGAGCGGGTTGCTGCTTCGCCAGGAATCCTTCGGACACATCATGTGTGCGAAGGATTCCGACGGAGTCGACATTCCGCCGGAATGCTCTGTTCAGATTCGGGCGATGACATTGATTGATTTGATGTCTTCCCGACTACCGTGCGGTACGTTACCCCACCGATTCGGAATCGAGAAGGGATCCGGCTCTTCCTGTCTTTCGCTCCACATTCCGGCAGCGCAAGATAGATCGTGAGCCGCCCCGTCAAATCGAATGACGATCAACTTCCGGCAATGACAGGCGATATGCCGGCTCCGCTCACGACGGTGTCCGAAGAAACGGGGCTCTACCGCGCGGCGGAGTGCCAGTACCGCGAGAGCGCCTTGCCCTCGTCCGGTGCCAGGCCCGCCGGGTCGTAGGGGCTCGCGAAGTACGTCGCGGTGTCGTTCAGCACGACGTTGTTCTTGCCCGCTGCCGAAGGCAGGCTGGTCTTCAGGTTGACCGCCCAGTCCAGCAGGCCGGCGCCACAACCGCTGGCACCCGGAACCGCGTAGCCGGAGTCACCCTGGTCGGCGCCGCTGAAGACGTAACGCCCCATCTCACCGGTATCACCGGGCGTCCCGTCGCCCGCGAACTGCTGGAGCGAGAGGGAGGGGGCCGTCGTGTTCTGCGGCTTCAGCACGATCGGGTTCGAGGTGGTCCCGATGTAGCACTTGTCTCCGAGGAACGGGTTCCGCAGATGAATCCGGACCGGGATCGACAGGATCGGCTGGCCGGTGCCGAAGCTCGCGGCCATGTTGAAGTCCCTCGGGGCACCGGCCGGCTCGATCGTGGCGGTCACCTTGTTGAGAGTGCTGTTGGTGATCTGATTACAGATTCCCGAGACGACGGGGATACCGCTCGGGCACATGAGGCCGAGCAGACCACCTGGCAGGTCCGCGGAGTCGGCGACGAGCGCACCCTCCGAGGGAGCGATCAGCGACGTGGTGCCGTCGCTGTGCTGGATCACTCCGAGTTGGAGGTCGGTGTTGCCGGTCGGCACCTGCGTATTGCCGAGCTTGATCGACCCGCTGGCCGAATGCGAGGAGATACAGGTCGCGATGTTCGTCACGCCGTCGGCCGCCAGCATGGCGGGCGCATCCACCGGGCACCGGCTGAACGGCGCCCAGTGCCCGTTCAGTTGAGTGGCTGCGGTGGCTGTTCCGGTGGAGAGCACGGCGACGAACGCGGTACAGGCTGCCAACAGCCCCATGCGCGCTCCGGTCGAAGCGATTCTCATGTCGTCCCCTCTTGACTGCCGCCCCGTTGGGCGGCGTCGTACATGGAGTTGGCCGGTTTCAACGCAGGCGGCATCGGCGCCAAGGGTGACTGCATGCGTTGTGTGCGGGACTTTCCGGGGCACAGCTGCGTCGATTGAACGCTGACGGCCCGATTTCAGTCGTACGTCGCGGGTGGATCCGGAGCCGGAAGACCGACAGTGATTTACCGGCGAATTGCATGCCTTAGACCGACCGGCAAATGGGGGGTGGGAGAAGGAGCGGGGCTGGGTGCGTGCAGCTGCGAGGCGGAGGATTGAGGCATGGCGGAGCCATGGTGATTGACGACAACGCGGCAGATGTGCGTGCCCAGCCCCGCGACGCCGCCCCCCATTTGCCGGTCGGTCTTAATTGGCCGAGCCGTGATGTTACTTGCGAGAAACACGGAGACACAATCCTGCCGGTTAAGATCTTTTGCGATACCCGGTTTTTGATCCAGAAATGAGCAGACGGACACCGAGGGCTTGTCAACGGATGCGCATTCAGAGGCGCGGAGGGCGTGCTCGCGGGGTGCGGGACACCCTCCCGCAGAGGGAAGTCCGACCGGCGGCGGCGCCCAGTCGCGGGGAACGCGCCACTCGGTGCGGCGACGACCCGGCCACCCCTGCAGACCGGCCGCGTACGGTCTGCGCGCGGGCGCGACCGCGCAACCGAGGAGGTCGACCCAGGACTGCGTGAAGACGGCGCACGCCGTCGACCGCCACTCCCGCCGCCCGCCCCCCACATTCACCGGCGCCGGCCTTTTGTCGTCGAGGAACAAGCGGCCGAAATACATTGTCCGAAAGTGAGCACTGCCGCCCACCTGCGCCGAAGTCCACTATGCGGCCAAGATGTGTGCCCCCTGCACTTCAATCTTGCACAAGTGGTGGGCAGAGCAGCTGACTTGGTCTATCTTCATCGCGAACTTGGTACGCACCTGCCGGTTGATGGGAGCGCTTTCCCCCCACCGCCTCACCCCCACCGGGCGCCGGAGAGCAAGGGGACAGTCATGCCAAAACTCATACAGCTGTCGGACACCGAAGACCCGCTGGGCCCGCTCCCGCAGGAATTCGCCGCAATCATGCGGCCCGAACTGCCGAGCCTGATCAAGGAAATCGGCGTCGAGGTCACCCGGGCCTATCCGGAATACGCGCGTCTGCTCAACGGCCCGAACGGTCAGGCCATTCGCGTCGGTGTGGAACAAAGCCTTGCGTCATTCGTCGATCTGGTCGCCGAGCCCTCCTCCCCCACCACGCTCCGCGACGACATGTGCCGCCGTTTCGGACGGTTCGAGGCCTATGAGGGCCGCAACATGGAGACGCTGCAGGGCGCCTATCGGCTCGGCGCCCGGGTGGCACTGCGCCGGGCCAAGAAGGTCGGCCGGAGTTACAACTTCTCACCGACCCTCATGCTCAGCTTCGCCGATGCGCTCTTCGCCTATATCGACGAGCTCGAATCCCTGTCCAGGGAGGGCTTCCTGGAGGTGCAGTCGCAGACCGGCGAGCAGAGCCAGGCCATGCGCCGGCGCCTGCTGCACCTGATCCTCGCCGGCCGCCCCGCGCCCCGTACCGCCGTCGCCGAACTGTGCGAGCAGACGGGATGGGCGCTCCCCGACCAGGTCACCCTGGTTGCCGCACGCTCCCCCGCCGGCCTGGACAGGGCCGTCGCGGACCGCGACATCCTGGCCGATCTCAGCTACCCCCAGCCGCACTTACTCATCCCCGGCGCACTCGACGACGCGCGAAGACGCATGCTGGACCAGGCTCTCCTCGGCACCCACGCCGCGATCGGCCTGACGGTCCCCACCGCCCTGGCCTCGGACTCGATCCGCTGGGCCCGCCGCGTCCTCGAACTCGTCGACGCGGGCGTCATCGAGGACGCGCCCGTCATCCTCTGCGAGGACCACCTCATCACCCTGTGGCTGCTCTCCGACCCGGCCCTCGTCGACCAGCTCGCCCAGCGGGAACTGGCACCGATCTCCGGAATCAGCGCCACCCGGCGGGAGCGGCTGATCGAGACGCTGCGGATCTGGCTGGACACCCGCGGCACCGCGGCCCACATGGGCGAGCTGTTGGATGTGCATCCACAGACGGTCCGCTACCGGATGCGCAATCTTGAGTCCATCTTCGGCGGGCAACTGGCCGACCCCGAGAGCCGGTTCTCCACCGAGGCCGTGCTGCGCGCGCTCCAGTTACGGTCCCGGGGTGATGAATCCCCCGGGTGAGTCGGCTTTCAGCCGGATCACTGCACTTACCGCGAGTCAAATTACTTACGAGTAAGGCGAAATAGCCGGTCACTCTCAAACGGTTGCCACACGGAGACGTTCTCAACGAGAAACCCGGAAGTGCGTCCCGTACACATGGAGAAGCCGGCCGCCCACCTGGCGGCCATACCGAGAACCACCTCCTGGCCAACCATTCGAGAGGGCCCCATGACCGCCTCGCACCTCCTCGTCCCCGTGCCGATCCCGGACCGGGTCGCCGCGTTGATCGGATCCTGCATCCCCGCGCACATCGTGGAGGCGGAGTTCGATGCCGAATGCGCCGCGCGCGAGGTGCGCAGGTTCCGTGGCCCACGGCTCTGCGTCGAGGATCAGGCCGACCGCGAGCAGGCGCTCGCCGAGCTGGCCCGCGCCAACAAGATCCTCGCCGCCCACCACCCCCGACTGCCGGTGCGCCCCGCCGACTCCTGGTGACCCATCCGCAATCCAGCGGCTGGTGTTCGCGCGGGCGATCTCCGGACGCCGCACCCACGGACCGGGTGCCCGCCCCCGCCCCGCCGTTCGACCAGCCGGTCGGTGGTCGCTGCGACTTCCCCATCCGCCGCATCCGGGTCACCGACCGGATTGGGATCCGCCGCGGCGGGCGGGAGAATGTCGGGCAATGGCGGCGATTGCGACGCGGTCGACTCGTGCGGGGCAGACCGTTCGACCGCTCCGGGGTTGCCGGCGGGCAACACTGTCAAGATCGTCGAACCACCGTCCGCCGAGATAACCCAGGGGAGAACTTCATGCCCGCCGGCCCGCGCCCGTCCGTCCTCTTCGTCACCGACCTTGCCTACGAGGCCCGCGGTCGCCGCTACTGCGACGAGGACATCTATCTGACGTCGCGGCTGCGCGAGGAGTTCGATGTCGCGCTCTGCCACCCCCGGGACGCGGCCGCGCTACTCGACGGTTTCGACGCGGTCGTCGTGCGCAACAGCGGTCCGATGCTGCACCACCAGGAGGCGTACGACGCGTTCTGCGCGCGGGCGAGGGAGCTGGGCATGCGCGTCTACAACCCGCTGCACGGCCGCGGGGACATGGCGGGCAAGCAGTATCTGGTCGATCTCAGCCGGGCCGGATATCCGGTGATCCCCACGGTGGACCGGGCGGCGGATCTGCGGTTGCTGCCCGCGGCCGCGGAGTATGCGCTCAAGCCCAAGCTGGGCGCGGACTCGGTCGGGCTGCGGTTCATACGGGAGGCGGCGCTGCCGGAGAGCGACGACGGCACGCTGCTCGTCCAGCCGCGGATCGACTTCCGTTACGAGGTGTCCTTCTACTTCATCGACCGCGACTTCCAGTACGCGCTGTACGCACCGCATCCGGAGCAGCGGTGGGTGCTGGAGTCGTACGAGCCGAGCACCGCGGATCTGGAGTTCGCCCGGAGTTTCGTGGAGTGGAACGGTCTCGACCGTGGCATCCAGCGGGTCGACGCCTGCCGGACCCAGGAGGGCGAGCTGCTGCTCGTCGAGTTGGAGGACCTCAATCCGTATCTTTCGCTGGACCGGGTGGCGGAGCCCGTACGGGAGGCGTTCGTGACCCGTATGAAGGCTTCCCTGCGGGATCTGATGGCCTGACGACACGTCCGGCCGTCCCCCACATGCGGGAGACGGGGGCCGATGTGAGGGTGCAGACGTGACTACTGCCAGCGAGACCGCCCCCGCCGCGCAGAGTGCCGTCGCACCGCCCGTACTCGATCCGCGCCGCCGGAACATCGTCTTCGCGACGATCGTGCTGGGGATTCTGCTGGCCGCCCTGGACCAGACGATCGTCGGTACCGCACTGCCGACGATCGTCTCGGATCTCGGCGGCGCGGCGCATATGTCCTGGGTGGTCACCGCGTATCTGCTCGCCGAGACGGTGGCGACGGTGCTGGCCGGTAAATTCGGCGACCAGTTCGGCCGGAAGATCATCTTCCAGCTGTCGGCCATCATCTTCATCACCGGTTCGTTCCTGTGCGGTCTCGCGACCAATATGACGCTCCTGATCGTCTGGCGCGGACTGCAGGGCATCGGCGCGGGCGGGCTGATGGTCACCTCGATGGCGCTGATCGCCGATGTGATCCCGTTGCGCGAGCGGGGCAAGTACCAGGGTGCGATGGGTGCGGTCTTCGGGGTGTCGACGGTGATCGGGCCGTTGCTCGGGGGGCTCTTCACCGACCATCTGAGCTGGCGCTGGGCGTTCTACGTCAATGTGCCGATCGCGATCGTGGTGGTCGTCGCCGCCGCCCGGACGATCCCGTCGGTGAAGGCGGCCGGGCGGCCCGTGATCGACTATCCGGGCATCGCGATGGTCACGGTCGGCGCGAGCGCACTGATCCTTGCGACGAGCTGGGGCGGCAATGAGTACGCATGGGGGTCGCCCGTCATCATCGGTCTCTTCGCGGGCGGAGCCGTCGCGCTGGCGATCTTCTGCCTCGTGGAGTTCCGGGCGAAGGAACCGATGCTGCCGATGCGGCTTTTCCGGAATCCCGTGTTCACCGTCTGCTCGGTCCTGAGCTTCATCGTGGGCTTCGCGATGCTCGGTGCGATGACCTTCCTGCCGACGTATCTGCAGTACGTGGACGGGGACTCGGCGACCATCTCGGGGGTACGGATGCTGCCGATGGTCATCGGGCTGCTCGGCGCCTCGATCTTCAGCGGCAACATGGTCTCCAAGACGGGCCGGTACCGGATCTATCCCATCGTGGGCTCACTCGTCATGGCGGTCGGGCTGTTTCTGCTCTCCCGGATGGGCCCGGACAGCGGGGTGTGGCTGGAGTCGCTGTACATGCTGGTGCTCGGCGTCGGCATCGGGCTGTCCATGCAGGTGCTGACGATCGCCGTACAGAACACGGTCGACTACTCGGATCTGGGCACGGCGACGTCGGGCGTGACGTTCTTCCGTACGCTCGGCAGCTCCTTCGGCGCGGCGGTGTTCGGCACGATCTACGCCAATGCGCTGAAGCCGAATCTGACCGACGGCGTCGCCGCGGCGGCACGGGCGGGCGGGGACCCCGCGGTGCTGACGAAGGCCGCGCAGAGCCCGCAGGGGCTGCACAGTCTGCCCGCCGCGCAGTCCGCACCACTGGCCCAGGCGTACGCCGACACGCTGCACACCGTGTTCCTGTGGACGGTGCCGGTCGCGGTCCTGGGGTTCGTCGTGGCGCTCTTCCTGAAGCAGATGAAGCTGCGGGACACGGCACGGGTCGGCTCGACGGACATGGGCGAGGGCTTCGCCCAGCCCAGTGACGGCGACTCGGCCAAGGTCCTGGCATTCACCGTGGCCAAGATCCTGCGCGGAGCGGGTCCGGACACGGCCCGGCGGATCGTCGCGGAATCGGACACCCGGCTGGACATGGCGGGGGCCTGGGCGGTGATGCAGGTCGAGCTGTTCACCCGGATGGTCGGCCATGCGGGTCTGAAACTGATCGCGGCCCGGCACCGGGTTCCGCCGGAGGTACTGGTGCCGGTCTTCGACCGGATGATCGAGGAGGGCTATCTCACCGGCGACGGTCATCTGTTCACGCATACGACCGCCGGGAGCCGGGAGGCCGCGGCGATCAACGACGCGTGGGCGCGGTGGCTCAATGAGCGTCTGGACGAGCACGGGACACGCCCGGACGACCGGCAGCTGCGCGCGGCGGTGGATGTGATCGCCAAGCGGTTGCTGACGGAGGACCTGACGCAGGCACTCTCGCCGCAGAGGTCGCGGCCGGCGGCCGCCATCTGAACGGGCCCGGTCACCGCGCGACCGGGTCAGTCGGCGAAGACCGCGGTCGAGTACACCCAGGCGCCCTCGTACCGGACGAAGCGGCTCTTCTCGTGGAGCGAGTCCGGCCGTCCGTCGTCCGTGTAGTGCGCGCGGAAGGTGACCGTACCCGTGGTGTGGAACGCGCTGCCGTCCGTCGTGTCCAGGATCTCCAGCCGCACCCAGCGCATCCCGGGATCGAAGTCGACGGCCGGCGGCCGGGTGTCGGGGTGCCAGGTGCGGAGCAGATACGTCTCGTCCCGGACGACGAATGCGGCATACCTGGAGCGCATCAACGCCTCGCAGGTCGGCGCGGCGACGGTCCCGGCGTGCAGCCGGCCACAGCAGTCCGCGTAGGCGGCGGGCAGGCCGCACGGGCACGGCGACTGCGCGGTGATCGCGGAAGGCCGCGCTCCTGCGGTGGCGGGCCGCTTCGGTCGTGTGGTGCGTCGTGACATGCGTCCATTGTCACCCGCGGTCCGGGCGGCTCAGCCGGGCGGGGTGAAGCGGCGCCGGTACTGGCTGGGGGTCAATCCGGTGCGGCGGCGGAGCTGGGTCCGCAGATTCGTCGCCGTACCCAGTCCGCTGGCGCGGGCGACCACGTCGAGGCGTTCCTCGCCGCGTTCCATCAGCCGGCAGGCGAGGGTGATCCGGCGTTCGGTCAGCCAGCCGAGCGGGGTCGTGCCGAGCTGGGCGCGGAAGCGGCGGTGCAGGGTGGCCGGGCTGACTGCGGCGCGGCCGGCGAGGCCCGTCACGGTGAGATCCGTGCCGAGTCGTTCCTCGGCCCACGTGAGGAGCGGGCCGAGCGAGGTGTCGGCGACGTCAGGCAGGGGGTGCTCGACGAACTGGCGCTGGCCGCCGTCGCGGTGGGCCGCGAAGACGAGGCGGCGGCTCACGGCGGCCGCGATCTCCGCGCCGTGGTCGGAGCGGATGATGTGGAGCCCGGCGTCCAGGGCCGCGGCGCTGCCGGCGGCGGTGACCACCCGGCCGTCTGCGACGAACAGCACATCGGGGTCGAGGTGCACCCGCGGATGGCGGGCGGTGAAGGCGTCGGCCCAGCGCCAGTGGGTGGTGACCCGTCGCCCGTCCAGCACACCGGCGGCGGCCAGCGTGAACGTACCCGTACAGAAGCTGACCAGCCTCGCTCCCCGGGCGTCCGCGCGCCTGATCGCGTCGAGGACGGCCGGATCGGGTTCGGCCTCCGGGTCGGGGCGGTTCGGCACGATGACGGTGTCGGCCCGGTCGACGGCGTCCAGTCCGGCGACCCCGGAGAGCTCGAAGAACCCTTGGTGCATGCGCACGGTCGAGGCCCCGGCGCAGAGCCCGAACGTGTACCAGGGCACGGGCAGCTCGGGCCGGCGCAGCCCGAAGAGTTCGGTGGCCACGCCCATTTCGAAGGGGTTGGAGCCGACGGAGACGATCATTGCGACACGGTGCGAGGATTCTTGCGCCATATGCGATTCCTAGCACTCACCGAGGGTGGGAGCCAAGGCCGAGCATGGGGATCATGAGCGATGACACGACGAAGACCGCGCCCGACCCGATCCTGCTGAGCGATGCGCTGAAGACGTTCGAGGCACTGTGGAGCCCACGGATCGTGACCCGCGTCAACGACTACGACGTGCGGATCTCGAAGGTCCGCGGCGAGCATGTCTGGCACGTCCACGAGTACACCGACGAGTTCTTCCTGGTGCTCGACGGTGCGCTGGACATCCGGCTGCGCGAGACGGACGGGGAGCGTACGGTCACCCTTCACACCGGCGCCGTGTTCGTCGTGCCGCGCGGGACGTGGCACAAGCCGTCGGCCGTCGACGGTGCCTCGGTGCTGTTCTTCGAGCCGTCCGGTACGCCGTCGGTGGGCGACCGGCACGACGAGGTCCCCGAGCACGTGGATGTGACGACCGGCCACGCGCTGGGGAACTGAAAGCACCGTTGAACCAACGAAGTTGACACTGTGACGGGCCTCGGGTCAGAGCCCCTGCGATGGAGATCAACGAGCCGTCCTCCGCCGAACGCCGCGTATGGGACGCCTTCCCGCGCGGCGTTCCCGTCGGCTTCCGTACCGGCGTGGCAGCCGAGGGCGACCCGGAGACCGGGGCGGACCGGGGGCGGAGCAATCGTGTCCGGGTGGGTGCTCGCCACGACGGTCGCCGTCGGCATCACCCGCCCGGTCAGCCGTCAGTGACGGGGCGTGGCCGGGCGATCAGACCTTGCGGGCCACGCCCGCGTAGCCCGGGATCGGCTCGTCGCCGGCTACGTCCACGGGCTCGCCGAGTTCCGGGTGCCAGTCCGCGGAGAGCGTGACACCCGGCTCGACGGGTTCGAGTCCGTCGAAGAACGTGGTGAATTCGGCATGGGAACGCAGGCGCAGCGTCATCCCGCGGGCCTTGTACAGGGCGGACGCCTTCGCCGCACTCTCCGGGT
This sequence comes from Streptomyces sp. NPDC002785, assembly GCF_040295565.1. Taxonomy (NCBI): domain Bacteria; kingdom Bacillati; phylum Actinomycetota; class Actinomycetes; order Kitasatosporales; family Streptomycetaceae; genus Streptomyces; species Streptomyces sp. NPDC002785. The sequence goes on from NZ_JBEOVN010000045.1 coordinate 37,665, forward strand.
CGAAGTCCCCGGTGGTGTGCGAGAGCACCAGGTAGCTGCCGGAGGGGAGCCGCTCGACCAGGCGGTCGACGAGTTCGGCCGCGCCGTCCTCATCGTCCAGGAAGTGCAGCAGGGCCAGCAGCGACAGCGCGATCGGCTTGTCGAAGTCGAGGACCTTGCCGGCCTGCTCCAGAATGACTTCCGGCTTGCGTGCGTCGGCCTGGATGTACTCGGTGGCGCCCTGCGGGGTGGAGCGCAGCAGGGCCGCCGCGTGCGCGAGGACGATCGGGTCGTTGTCGCAGTAGACGATGCGCGCGTCCGGGACGGTCCGCTGGGCGATCTGGTGGAGGTTCGGCTCGGTGGGGATGCCGGTGCCGATGTCGAGGAACTGGCGGATGCCGTTCTCGGCCAGCCACCGGGTGGCCCGGTGCATGAAGGCCCGGTTGACCCTGGCCATGTCGCGCCCTCTGGCGTCGAGGGCCAGCAACTGCCGGGCCATCTGTTCGTCGACCGGATAGTTGTCCTTGCCGCCGAGGAACCAGTCGTACATCCGGGCGGGATGCGGCTTGCTGGTGTCGATCTCGATGGCTCGGGGCTCGTGCCCGGTCATAGCGCGCTCCATGGGTCCAGACGTCGACGAACAATAAGAGTGTGGGGCGGGGGCGTGCTCCGGCACTGCGGATTCGGGTGAGAAGGTCGCGGATTCAGGTGAGAAGGAAGTCTGCCTGGCCGGACTTGGCCCCCTGGATGAAGGCGGCGATCTCACGGTGGGAGTAGATCAGGGCGGGGCCATCGGGATCGGCGGACTGGCGCACGGCGACTCTGCCGTCGGACAGCTTCATGGCTTCGACGCAATTGCCTCCGTTCCCACCGCTCCACGGCTTGTACCAGCCCTCGGAGCCGAGTTTGGCAGCCGGCATGCCGTTGTATATGGGTTCCATCACAGCTCCTTGCGGAAGTCCCAGAGGATTTCCTTCGTGCGTTGTGCAGTTGCGGCCTGAGCCGCCATGCGGTCCATGACTTCGAGGTAGGAAGCCACCTCGGGGCGCGCGTCGAAGTAGACGGCTCCGGTCAGGTACTCGCTGTAAACCATGTCGGGGAGTTCGGGGACGCCGAAGCGGAAGAGGACGAAGGGGCCGTAGGTGCCCGGATGGTGACCGGTCGAATATTCCGCGATCTGCAGCGTCACATGGGGCATCTCGGTCGCTTCGAGCAGCCGGTCGATCTGCCCGCGCATGGCGTCGGCGCCGCCGACGGGACGGCGCAGCACCGTCTCGTCCATCACCACCCACAGCTTCGGGGAGTCCGGTCTGGTCAGCAGGGACTGACGCTCCATCCGCAGCGCCACATGGCGCTCGATGTCCTCGGGCCTGGTCTGGCCGACGGCTCCGGTGCGCATCACCGAGCGCGCGTAGTCCTCGGTCTGCAGCAGTCCGGGGACGAAGTGCGGCTCGTACATGCGCAGGAGACTCGCGGCGCCCTCCAGGCTGACGTACATGCTGAACCAGTCGGGCAGCACATCGTGGAAGCGCTGCCACCAGCCGGGTTTATTGGCCTCTTCGGCGAGCTCCACGAAGGCGTCGGTCTCGTCGTCGGCGATCCCGTACGCCTTCAGCAGCACCTGGACATACGGGATTTTGAGAGCGACCTCGGCGGTCTCCATCCTGCGTATCGTCGCAGGTGCGACCCGCAGCACCTTGGCAGCCTGGTCGCGGCTCAGGCCGACACGCTCCCGCAGATCCTGCAGGCGCTTGCCGAGAACGACCTGACCCACGGTCGGGGCGGACCGCGGTTCGCTCACTTCAGACCTCCCGATGCGCTGTTTGCCAGCAGTGTGCCATGCGCGGGCCATCCGGGACACTGCCACTCTGAATTTTTCAGAGTGCCTCTTGCCAAGTGATCTCGACAGGGGGAGAGTTGGTGAGTGAACCAGTTCACGTAGTCACGGCCGCCCCCCCATTTGCATGGGATCGCGGAGTGTGACGCAGCCCCCACTGTGAGGAATCGGTTGTGGCACCTGGCAGTGCGCTTATCCCCCGGCTCATGGATCTCAGCCCCGGGACGGAGGCGCTCCGGTACTGCTTCGCGCTGCCTGCGCACCCCGAGTCGGTGGCCGGTGCACGGCGACTGACGAGGGCTCGGCTCGACGAATGGCAGCTGGACGAGGACACGCACGAGGCGGCGATCCTGATCGTCTCGGAACTGGTCACCAACGCGGTGGTGCACACCGAGAGCGCTCGCGTCGTCTGCGAACTGCACTGCCTCGACAGACGGCTGCGGATAGCCGTACAAGACCAAGGACACCAGCCCGGCGGGCCGCAGCTGTGCCGCACCGCCGATGACGAGCACGGACGCGGCCTGCTGCTCGTCGACGCGATGAGCAGCTCCTGGGGTTCCCGCGACGCGGGCAACGGCTCGGGCCGCATCGTCTGGGCGGAACTGCCGCACGGCTCGGAGCGGTCATGTTGAAGAACGCAATGTCCCATCTGCTCGGAGCGCGCCGCTCCCGTGAGCCCCGGCGCGCCGTCGGCACGGGCACGGTGCAGTTGCCGCTGCCGCCCGCGCTGTCGGCGAGCCTGGGCTGCGACGCGGTGGGGGTTCCGTCCCGGTACGGCCTCCGGCTGATGTCTCATCTGCCACGCACCGGTTGCGTCTTCGCGGATGCCGACCGCTGGTGGTGGATCGTGCCTGCGGGCTCCGACCTCGATCTGGACTGGCCCGCGCAGGCCGCCTATGCGAAAGGGGCCCGCGTTCCGGCCGTGCAGCCCCGGCTGATTCACCAGCCCGAGAACCGCACGCCGTACACCCCGCCCATCCCGCTCTTCCTGATGGTGTGCCAGCTCACGGGTGTGACGCCGTCGTGGGCGCCGTCCGGCGGCGCACGCACTGTCTCCGCTTCCTGACGCGGTCCGGCCGCCGAGCTGCTGACGCCGCATCCGGCGGGCTCGCTGGGCAGGTCGACGGCTGACCTGCTGCTTCACCCGCCGACACGTTGCGTTGCCGGCGGGGCCATTGCATGACGGGCAGCGCGCACCGGGCTGCGCCCGGCGTCCGCATTTCACCGTAACCAGCAGCTGCGGGAAAGCCAGTTGAAGTCCATTCCGCTCGGTCTACCGGTGGGAGGCCGGAGGCCGTCCACTGTGGCTGCCACACTCGAGGCGGTTGCGGACCTCGCCGGCCCGCTCACGATTCGTTTGACCGGTCTCTCGCCGAGGTCGCGGCCGGTCAGTGACCTGGCAGGTATACGGCTGACCGGGCATGCGCGATCGACCGCGCACGCCCAGCTCCTTCCCAGGCTGCCGGACGGACAGAGATGGTGTTGTCCGCCCTGTCTGCCGCTATTGGGGTGCGATGCCATCGAGCCAGCTGTCGACGGGGACGACCTCCGCCCACTGTGGGAACAGCCGTTCGGTGAGGACCCGGTGCACCTCGGGATCGGTGTCCAGGCAGGCGTCGGCGAGGACGGTGAGGCCGAAGTCCAGGTCGTTCGCCTGACACAGGGTGTACAGGACCGCAGCGCTGGTGGCGATGCCGGTGAGCACGAGGCTGTCGATACCACGTGCCCTGAGCACTACGTCGAGGTCACTGCCCGGGCGGGACATCGCGGAACCCTCGCTGAGGGAGCTGGGTATGACCGGCCCGCCCCAGGCGCGCCCCGCCCCCGTCTGTGGTGGTGCCCCACCGGCCTGCTGGCCCTGCTGCCGCTCCACGCCGCCGGGCTCCCGGACCGCGGCGCCGGCCCCGCGGCACCGGCCAGCACGTGCGTCCAGGACCGGGTGACCCCCTCGTACACACCTACCCTGCGCGCCCTGCTGGGCAGTTGCGCCGCCGTACGTCCCCCCGCGCCGGGAAACCGGATGCTGGTGGTGGGTCTGCCATCGACTCCCGGCCACCGTCCGCTGCCCCAGGTCGAGGACGAACTGGCCGTGCTGAGCGCGGCGGTCCCCGCCTCGACGGTGCTCCGGGGCGAGCGCGCGACCCGCCGGGCCGTACGGGACGGGCTGCGCACACACCGCTGGGCGCACCTGAGCTGCCACGGCGGCCAGGACCTGACACGGCCCTCGCAGGGAGGTGTGGTGCTGCACGACGCGGTGCTGACCGTCGCCGACCTGAAGTCCGACCGGTACGCCCACGGCGAGTTCGTCTTCCTCTCCGCATGCCAGACCGCCCTCGGCGGAGCAGGGGTTCCCGACGAGGCCATGGCCGTCACCAGCGCTTTCCAGTACACCGGGTGGCGGCAGGTGGTCGGCACGCTGTGGTCGGTCGGCGCCATCACGGCCGCGGAGGTGACCGCGGACGTCTACGACGCGCTCGCCTCCGACGGAACCCTGAACACCGACGGGGCGGCACAGGCGCTGTACGGGGCGGTCCGGAAACTGCGGAAGGCGGGCCATCCGCCCCCGTGTCTGGGCGCCGTTCGTGCATTCGGGCATCTGATCCACCACCGCGAGGGAGGAACACCGACCATGCGCTCAAAGCACCGAGGGAAGGGCCCGCACACATCGGACGACGATCCGCCGGACGGGGGTCCGTCGGGCGAGGACGCCCTGGATCTGCCCCCGGAGACCGTCGAACGGCAGGAGCTCGCCCAGCAGTTGTTCGACCTCGGGCTGTACGAGCCGGCGGAGTCGGTGATGCGGGACCTCCTCGCCGACTACGAACGCTTTCTCGGCCCCGGACACCCCATGACGATCTCCCTGTACGACACGCTGGGACACACGCTCTACCAGCGGCGGCTTCTCCCCGAGGCCGAAGCCATGCACCGTGAAGCGTACGAACGCGCGGCACGGCACCTCGGCACCGACGCCCATGAGACGCTCGCCTACGCGCACAATCTCGGGGCGGCACTGGTGATGGGCGACGAGTGGGACGAAGGGCTGGCCCTCATCGGACAGACGCTGGAAGGCCGCGACGCGGTTCTGGGCCCCGGCCACCCCGACACCCTGGACACCGCCTCGCTCCTGGGCTCGGTGCTGTTCAAGGCGGGTGACCAGCAGGAGGGCTACGAGCTGCTGAACCGTGCGTACACCGGCTACCAGGCGGCCGTCGGCCCGGACCACCTCCAGACCCTCGCCGTCGGCGGCGACTTGGTCGCCGCGCTGCACACCCTGGGACACCGGCGCGAAGCGGGCCTGCTGCTCGTCGACATCCTCGGGCACTACGCGCGCACCCTCGGCCCTCACCATCAGCTGACGCTGGAGACCCAGCAGCGCCTGAGGAGGATGAGCTGGTTCATCAACATCACCTGCTGATGAACCGGCGGAACGGCAGGGCGGACACGGGCGAGCCAGAGGCCGGATTCCCTGCGGCCCGACCTTCTACCAGGTCCTCGACATCATCCAGGACCTGATACGGGCCTGGACCGGCGAATGCCCCACCTGCCACCGCGAATTACCCACCACACGCCAACCAGGGCACACCGGACCACTTCAGACCTAACGAAGTACTACGGCTGTCCCGTAATCCCTGGCGGGACAGCCCTTAGGCGCAATGCCGTTCGGTTAGCCATCTGACGGGCTTGGCAACGTGCTGATCTCGATGTGGACGGTGGTCCTGTGGGTGCGGTGGTCGATGTCGCGGCCG